>NZ_JACJEW010000053.1:0-25299 GCF_014164315.1 Pseudoalteromonas sp. SG44-1 | reverse complement strand
CTCAAAAGCGCAGCGTCTCTTGTCCTCTTTGTGAATAAATTTTAATTGCGCGGGGTAAACCCGCATCTACGCATTGGTAGCAGCGAGTTTACCTCGCGACTGTTTTTACATTTATACAGACACACTATTTCACCACCGAACCCACCGAGGCGCTTTGCTACACCGAGAAGGCAAAAGTAAAGTTAATCACTATTACCTATTGGTTTTTCCTCTGTGAGCTCGATGATCTCTGTGGTGAATAAATCACTAAAAAACTTTTGCACAATGATAAGAACAAATGCCGCGGGCTTCGAGCGACGAGCTTCGAATATGCCCTAGCATCTAGTCACTTCCTAAAACCTAGAACCTCACTCTCTAGAACCTAATCAAACTTATAGCTTCAGCCTTCTCTTTCACTTTCAAACCATGTAAAATTTGTGCAATTTCCTAATTATAATGAGCTTTTATAATGTCTATCCCACACAGCCTTTTAAGCCAATTGGTTAAACTTGCCCTTGATGAAGATTTAAATTACCAAACAGCCGAACAAGGCGACATCACCGCGCAATTAATTCCAGCGGCGCAGCACGCTAATGCCAAAGTGATCACTCGTGAAGATTGCGTGTTTTGCGGTAAAGACATTATCTTAGAAGTATTCAAACAAGTTGATCCGAGTGTAGCAGTTAATGTATTGGTAAATGATGGTGATACAGTTAAAGCTAACGATACCTTATTTACAGCAATAGGTTCTGCCCGCGCTATTTTAACAGCTGAACGTACCGCACTTAATTTTGTTCAAACCTTGTCAGGTACAGCAACCACTACAGCGCATTATGTTAAAGAACTCAGTGGCACCCACACCCAACTACTCGATACCCGTAAAACCATTCCGGGCCTACGTGCATTACAAAAGTACGCGGTCAAATGTGGCGGTGGCGCAAATCATCGCATTGGCTTATTTGATGCGTTTTTAATTAAAGAAAACCACATTGCCGCCTGTGGTGGCATCGATAAAGCCGTAGCGCAAGCAAAACTTAATCATCCAACTAAACCAGTAGAAGTAGAAGTCGAATCACTTATTGAGCTAGATCAAGCCATTACAGCCGGTGCTGATATTATAATGCTGGATAACTTTAGCGTTAAGCAAATTCAACAAGCAGTAGTACTGACCGATAAGCGCGCTAAATTAGAAGTTTCGGGTAATATGACCCTAGAAACACTGCGCACCTACTCACAGGCTGGGATTGATTTTATATCCAGCGGTGCACTTACAAAAAATTTACAGTCAATCGATTTGTCAATGCGCTTTGAGTAATAATCAAACTAAATAACAAATATTATGTTTCCCTAATGCGTTGACAAACTGATTAAAAAAGCATTAAATACGCCGAAAGGCTTACACTGTAACAAATTGTTAATTTTAGTGCTTCATATAATACAAAACAGTGCTAATGTAAGCCTCAAGGGTGAATTAAATAACTTTCAACCAATTCTAAAGAACTACTTACGGGTATTGTTTTACACCGCACGGCTACTTTGATGAAAGCTGTGAGTTAAATAAACAACATTAATACCAAGTAGTGGGTGAAGAAAGTTTTTAAAATTCGATGAAATGCAGTTAAAGCCGCTTTCAATCAGCTGTTTTAGTGCTAAAGTAGATCTAACAGAGTAATTTTAATAGTTGCTAAAACCTATCCAGCATTATTTAGCTAGGCACTGGGTTAGGTATTAGTAATTTAACGATTTTAAAAAAACCGTAAGATAAAGCAGTTACAATAGCTAACGTGATTACACACTTTACTAACATAATTTATTTAGCTTACAAAAAACACTATCCTTTAGGAGAGGAACATGGAAAAAATGACACAACAAAGTCAAAAGGGTTTTACCCTAATTGAATTAATGATTGTAGTAGCAATCATCGGTATTTTAGCAGCGGTAGCCTTGCCTGCTTATCAAGATTATACGACTCGTGCAAAAATGAGTGAAGTTGTTACATTTGCTGGTTCAGCTAAAACAGCAGTTAGTGAATGTATAATTACTACAGGTGATATTACTGCCTGTAATAGCAATGCAAAAGTAGGTTTAGATACTACAGGTATTTCATCTACTTATGTTGCCTCCGTTGAAGTAAGTGGTTCTGGTGTAATCACAACTACTGTTAAAGGAACTAATGTTGGTGCTTTAGATGGCTCTACTTTAGTTTTTACTCCAAATGCAGCAAACGGTGGAGTTACATGGAAATGCGAAATTGACGATAGTGCATTAAATAAATATGTGCCGCAAAACTGTCGCAAAAGCTAATTGACAATTAGTAAAAGAAGCTCTTTCTATGAAAGAGCTTGCATTATGGATACTAGAAAATATTTACTTCACTCAAACATTCCTTCCTTATTCTTATTTTTTTGTCTAATTCCATTTATTGATGAGTATTTTTTGGGTTTATTTAATGAAAAAAGATTTTTCCAATCTATACTCCTTATTTTATGTGCCTTACTTTATTTTCATTCATTCAAATTAGAAAAAAAATCGAAGCTGATTTTAGTTTCAGTTCTATTCATTGGTTTAATAAGCACACTTTTAAGCGAAAACTTATTATATTCAAGCTTGAGCTATCTTCACGCTACAATGCTAATAAGCCTTGTTTTTTTAGGTTATAAAATAAAAGATAATAACTCTATTTTATTTTATACGATATTTTTCTCTAACGTATTTTTAGTATCTTATTCATTACTTAATTATTCTTTTTTTATTCTATCAAGTGAGGCGCCATTTCCTGATGGCGTTTTATATGGTTTCTATAACATTCGATTTTTTAATCAATTTCAAGTCCTAAGCATACCCTTTGTCATCTATTTTCTTTCACACTCTAAGTTACATAGAGTTGCCAAAGTCACTCTGACTTTTAATTTCTTTTTGCTACTTTTCAGTAGCGCGCGAGGGGCTTCAATAGCAATTTTGATAACAACTTTAATTTATTGCTATTTCATAAATAAAAGCATGGTAAAAGAGATACTCTTTTATGTATTAGCTGCTATTTTATTATTTTTACTTCATTATTTTTATCTTAGTTTTTACCACTCAGCCGAATATATAATAAGAACTGGTAGTTCAAAAAGATACGAGTTATGGCTAGAAGTTATCAACAATATAAGCTTTAAAACACTACTTATCGGTAATGGCCCTGGTGGGTATAAATCTGAGACTTTCGATTTTGGCCACCCCCATAATAGCATCCTTCAAATATTGAATAACTGGGGGGTAATTGTTTTATCTATTACTGTTTGGTTTATATATAAATTAATCACTCACTCACTAGCATTCATTAAGAAAAACAAAGGTAACAATGAGTTTTTAACCTGTTTTACTTCATTCGTAAGCTTACTAATTTACTCACTAGTCAGCGGCGTGATAGTCATGCCAATTCCGCAGACTTTTTTATTTGTTTTAGTTGGGATTTTACTTGGGTATTTAGGTTATAATCTATTTGAAAGAAAAAATAACACACATAAAAAAATAGCACTAATTATTACATTCACAATATCTTTACTTTACGCGGCATTAGTTATACTTAGCTACAGCTGTTTAGACCCTAAACCATACGGCCCTAGCTTTTGGTCTAACGGACAATTATCTTTTGAAAATTGTAAACTTACTTACTTCGAGGATTAATAATGGCAAAGCAACCGGACAAAAAAGGATTTGATACTTTTGAATGGGTAGGCGTGAGTGCTCGCGGGAAGCGCCTTGAAGGCGAAATGACAGGCGCAAGTATAGCTTTAGTCAAGGCCCAATTACGTAAACAAGGTATCACACCCTCAAAAGTTAAACGAAAAGCCAAGCCTTTGTTCGGCGTGCGTATGCAGGCTATTACGCCAAAAGATATTGCTTTAGTTACGCGGCAAATTGCCACTATGTTAATGGCAGGTGTTCCCCTTATTCAATCAATCGAAATGATAGGCACCGGGTCAACAAACAAAAGCGTTACAAAGCTAATGGAAACCGTCGGCGATGAAGTAAAAGCAGGTGGTGCTTTATCTGATGCACTGCGTAAACACCCTCGCTATTTTGATGATTTGTATTGTGATTTAGTCGCCTCCGGTGAGCAATCTGGTGCACTGGATAAAATATTCGACCGCGTTGCCCTGTATAAAGAAAAGTCAGAAGCGCTGAAATCAAAAATTAAAAAAGCTATGTTCTACCCTATTGCTGTATTGGTAGTGGCGTTAATTGTAACCTCTATTTTACTTATATTCGTAGTGCCGCAATTTCAAGATATTTTTGCCGGCTTTGGTGCAGAACTCCCTGCGTTTACTTTAATGGTGATAGGTATTTCTGAGTTTATGCAAGAATATTGGTGGATGATGCTCATTGCCTTAGTAGGCTTTGGCTGGGCTTATAAGGAAGCGCTACTAAAAAGCAAAAAACTACGCGATGCCAACGACCGTGCTATTTTAAAATTACCCGTAATTGGTATGATTTTAAATAAAGCTGCGGTGGCGCGCTATGCCCGTACGCTTTCGACCACCTTTGCGGCGGGTGTACCTCTAGTTGATGCGCTGGACTCAGCTGCTGGGGCTTCAGGTAACGCGGTTTATCGTTATGCTATTTTAGATATAAAAGCTGAAGTAAGCTCGGGTAATCAAATGAACTGGGCGATGCGCAACTCAAAAATATTCCCCGATATGGTGATACAAATGGTCGCTATAGGTGAAGAGTCAGGCTCTTTGGATGGCATGCTGGCAAAGGTCGCCACTATTTATGAGCAAGAAGTTGATGATGCAGTAGATGGCCTATCGAGCTTGTTAGAGCCGCTTATTATGGCGGTACTCGGCGTGTTAGTTGGTGGTTTGATCATTGCTATGTACTTACCTATTTTCCAACTTGGGTCGGTTATATAAAAGCTGTAAGCTGTAAGCTGTAAGCTGTAAGCAAAAATGTTCCTAATTTATATTAAGCAATGAAACATCTTTTTTATTTAAGTGATTTATTCACCACAGAGATTAAGAAACGCTGCGCTTTAAAGAAGTAATTGTAAAAATAGGTGCTAGGAAGTGGCTAGGGTGTATTCGAAGCCCGTGGCGCATTTCTCATTTGCTCTCATTCTACTCTTTGTGCAGAAAGGTTTTTGACTGTGGGCATTACTTGTAGGCGAGTGGCTTGCCACCGCGAAAATAATCTCATTGTCGCGAGGTAAACTCGCTGCTACCAATGCGTAGGCGCGGGTTTACCCCGCGAATAGATTCAAGTTCTTTCAGTGATTAATTCACCACTGAGAACACAGAGAAGAAATAAGTGATTTTTTACTTTGGTTTCTCTGTATAGCGCGCAGCGTCTCCTGCCCTCGGTGGTAAAATAAGTTTGTTTGTGTAAATGTATAAACAGTCGCGAGATAAATTCGCTGCTACCAATACGTAGGCGCGGGGTTACCCCGCGCAATAGATTCAAGTTCTGTCAGTGATTAATTCACCACCGAGAACACAGAGAAAAAATAAGTGATTTTTTACTTTGGTTTCTCTGTGTAGCGCGCAGCGCCTTTGTGCCCTCTATGGTAAAATAGGTTTATCGGTGTAAATGTATAAACAGTCGCGAGGTAAACTCGCTGCTACCAATGCGTAGGTGCGGGTTTACCCCGCGCAATAGATTCAAGTTCTGTCAGTGATTAATTCACCACCGAGTTCACAGAGAAGAAATAAGTGATTTTTTACTTTGGTTTCTCTGTGTAGCGCGCAGCGCCTTTGTGCCCTCGGTGGTAAAATAGGTTTATCGGTGTAAATGTATAAACAGTCGCGAGGTAAACTCGCAGCTAACAATGCGTAGGCGCGGGTTTACCCTACGCAATAGATTCAAGTTCTGTCAGTGATTAATTCACCACCGAGAACACAGAGAAAAAATAAGTGATTTTTTACTTTGGTTTCTCTGTGTAGCGCGCAGCGTCTTTGTGCCCTCGGTGGTAAAATAAGTTTATCGGTGTAAATGTATAAACAGTCACGAGATAAACTCGCTGCTACATACACGTAAGTGCGGGCTTTTAGTAGTTTTTAGATTTTAGGTTTTAGCGAATGCAAAATTTCTTTCTCGATATAATCACTGTTATGCAAAACCAATTATGGTTTTATTTACTCACTGTTGGCTTAGTGAGCCTGTGTATTGGCAGTTTTTTGAATGTAGTTATTTACCGGTTGCCGATAATGATGCAACGTGAATGGCAAACAGAATGCCGTGTTTTACTGGCTGACGATTTAAAACCTACAAAAGCTGATAATACAGAAACTGAGTTTAATCTGATCAAGCCCAACTCGACCTGCCCAAAATGCAAAACGGCAATTAAGCCTTGGCAAAACATTCCTGTTATTAGCTGGTTATTGTTAAAAGGTCGCTGCGCCAGTTGCAGTAACCCAATTTCAGTACGTTACCCAATTGTTGAAATGCTTACTGCGGTTTTAAGCTTAATAGTGGCCTACACCTTTGGCGCGACTGAGCAGGCACTACTGTATATTTTAATTACTTGGGTGCTCGTCGCCCTGACCTTTATTGACATTGATCATATGCTACTGCCTGACCAACTCACCTTACCTTTAGTCTGGTTAGCATTAATTGCTGCGGTAATGGGCATCACTATCTCCCCAACAGATGCCATTATTGGTGCAGCATGTGGTTACTTAAGCCTCTGGAGCGTATTTTGGCTATTTAAACTGCTCACCGGTAAAGAAGGCATGGGCTATGGTGATTTTAAATTACTGGCGGTATTTGGCGCATTGCTTGGCTGGCAATCATTACTCACCATTGTTTTATTATCGAGTGTAGTGGGCGCTATTATTGGTATCGCGTTATTGAGTATTCAAGGCAAAGATAAAGCCACGCCAATTCCATTTGGGCCTTATTTAGCCATTGCAGGTTGGGTTACTTTGTTATGGGGCACACAAATCCAAGTATTTTATTTTAATTTGTTAGGTTATTAATATGAATGCATCCACTCATAAACCGATGAAAAATTGGGTGCTGGGCTTAACCGGCGGTATTGGTTGCGGAAAAAGCGCCGTTAGTGCCATGTTTGAAAAACTCGCTATTACCGTAGTTGATGCTGATATTATTGCACGCCACGTAGTCAAACCGCATAGCCCTGGTTTAGCTGCCATTAGTGAGCATTTTGGTGCCCAAGTGCTAAACCCCGACGGCAGTTTAAACCGGGCGCAATTACGTGAGATTATTTTTGCTGATACAGCGCAAAAAACTTGGCTTAATAATTTACTGCATCCACTGATCCGTGAAAAAACTCTTACTGATTTACACTCTGCAAACAGCGCATATGTGGTACTCGTCGCACCACTGTTATTTGAAAATGGTCTTGAGCAATATTGTGATCGCACTTTAGTGATTGACGTTCCTGTAGAAATACAACTCAAGCGTACTATCGCCCGCGATAACACCTCTGAGCAGCAAGCACGCAGTATTATCGCCGCACAAATGTCACGCGAGGATAAACGCCACCGAGCTGACGATGTGATTGATAACAACCGCCCATTGCATTTAGTTGAGCAGGATATAATGCAACTTCATCAAAACTACTTACAACTAACGGCTAAAGTTAACTCATAAAGATGATAACGGTTGTGATAAACAAAAACTTTTTAGCTTTTTGTTGTCAAATTACCTTAAATCGACAAGACTGATGTTATACCATTCTTTTTTCTGATAAATTGCTGGCTATGAAAGGATCTAACCAAGGTGCGCAATGAATATTAATTCACCATTACTTAGAAAGTTTATTACGCTTGGCCGTATTGACGCAGAAACAGTCAAACTCAAACAACGTGAGTATGGCTCAACTGCGGAGTTGATCGCAAAATGCAGCGGTATTGATGGTCATGAACTTGCCGAGCAATGCATCGACTTATTCCGAGTGCCTTATTTTGATATACGTGAGTTTGACGTCGAGCTGATCCCCAAAGAGCTTGTTAAAGAAAAACTGATCAAAGATCATCATATTCTGCCTTTAATTAAAAAAGGCCGTAAACTCTACATTGCCGCGTCGGATCCGACTGATTATGGTGCTTTTGAAAACTTTGAATTCAGTACAGGGCTTGCATGTGAGGTAGTCGTCGTTGATTATCGCCAGCTTGAAGCAAAAATAGAACAGCTGCTTGATGCATCGGGCAGCTTGCATCTTAGCGATGAAGAATTTAAAGAATTTAGTGATTTAGATACCGAAAGCCCTCGCGAAATACAAAACAACGGCGAAGACGAAAAAGACGATGCCCCAATTATCGTATACATCAATAAAATTTTGATGGATGCAATTAAAAAAGGCGCCTCGGATTTACACTTTGAACCTTACGAACATAAATACCGCGTGCGTTTTCGTATCGATGGCATTTTACATGAAATGGCCAGCCCGCCGAACAGCTTAGCTACGCGTTTATCAGCGCGGATAAAAGTAATGGCACGCTTAGATATTGCCGAAAAACGTAAACCACAAGATGGCCGTATCAAACTTAAAATCACCGAACGTAAAAGTATCGATTTCCGGGTAAGTACGCTGCCGACTTTGTGGGGCGAAAAAATAGTAATGCGTATCCTTGATTCATCCAGTGCCATGCTTGGCATTGATGTACTGGGTTACGAACCTGAGCAGAAAAAGCTCTATATGGATGCGCTGCAACAACCGCAAGGCATGATTTTAGTTACCGGCCCTACCGGCTCGGGTAAAACAGTATCGCTTTACACTGGTTTGAATATTCTTAACCAACCAGAGCGTAATATTAGCACTGCAGAAGATCCGGTTGAAATTAACCTTGAAGGTATCAACCAAGTACAAATTAACCCGCGCGCAGAGATGACCTTTGCTAATGCGCTAAAAGCGTTTTTACGTCAAGATCCTGATGTGGTGATGGTCGGTGAGATCCGAGATCTTGAAACCGCTGAAATTTCTATTAAAGCGGCGCAAACTGGTCACTTGGTATTATCGACCTTACATACTAACTCTGCACCTGAAACCCTAACCCGTTTACTTAATATGGGTGTACCTGCTTATAACGTTGCCAGCTCGATTAGCTTAATTATCGCACAGCGCTTAGCTCGACGTTTATGCCCTAAATGTAAAGCACCTGAAAGCTTGCCGGACGAAGAGTTACAACGCCAAGGTTTTAGCCCTGAACAAATAACTGAACTCACTTTATTTGCACCCAAAGGCTGCGATAGCTGCACTGATGGCTACAAAGGTCGTGTGGGTATTTATGAAGTAATGCAGATTACTCCAGAAATAGCGCAAATCATTATGCGTGGCGGTAATTCACTAGAAATTGCTGAAGTATCGTTAAAGTCAGGCTTTAATAACTTGCGTTTATCAGGCCTCAGAAAAGCTGCCGCCGGTATGACTTCATTAGCCGAGATAAACCGAGTAACTAGTTTTTAAGATCCTAAAACCTAGCTTTCTAGGTTTTAGAGTTATAAATCGTAAACAATATGTATGAGAAGATGTTATGCCAACAGTTGTAAGCTGCCCAACGTGTAAAACCCAAGTCGAATGGTCAGAAAAAAGTCCGCACCGCCCTTTTTGTTCAAAACGCTGTCAGTTAATTGATTTAGGCGAATGGTCGTTTGAAAACAATAAAATCTCTGCACCAATAACCTCTGCAGATGATTTAAGCCAAGATATGATTGAAGATATTGAAGCTATGCTTGCTAAAAACGACGATGATTTTTTCAAGTAAGCCTGAAGTAATTGAAAAATAGGGGCTAGGTTTTAGGTAGTAGCTAGGTTCTAGTATTCGAAGCTCGCAGCCCGTGGCGAGGTAAACTCGCTGCTACCAATACGTAGGCGCGGGTTTACCCCGCGCAAACTCCAATTAACTACTTTGCTGTTAACCAAGCTTCCAAACCAAAAACACCAACGCAAAGCCAACTAAATAAATCAGTCCTAACCAGCTCAAGCTTTGTATTACTTTGGAATGCTGAATACTTGGCACTGAGCGAACTAAGCTGAAGTTCAGCCATGCAAAAATCGGCGTGGTCAAAAATGCTAGCGTCATAGCAAAAGTAAGCATAGGGCCAAGGGCTGATTTAAAGAATAAGATCACCGCCATCCCCGCCAAAGACTGTACTATCAACCAGATATTTAAGCTGTGCTTACTTTGTTTAAAACCTAATAACTTGTGTGATTCGTTTAATGTGCGGGCGTAGCCATCAAGCACGGTTAAAGTTGTGCCAAACATACACAAAAACGCGATAATTGAAACTAATGGTCGTGCCCATTCACCTATGGTAAGGGCATACATATCAATAAGCTGTTTAGCAAATGCCACGCCGCCGAGCTCTATATTCGCGCTTTGCCCGTATTGCACTAGCACACCAAGTGAAAAGAATACTAATGCCAGCCCTGCGGTTAACCAATAACCTAAATTAAAATCAAATAACCCCTGCGCTCTAGTTACCGTTTGTTGGCTTTGTTTTTCTTTAAGCCACAATGAGCTTAATGCTGAGATTTCAATCGGTGCAGGCATCCAGCCCATCAATGCCACCATAAAACCCAGCATAGCAAGTTCATAGGGAGATGGGCCAATGTAATCAGCAGGTGCCATTGGGCCGTTACTAAATGCAATAGCTAGGGCAATGACTGTTGCTAGTGTAAGTAGCCCCATAATAGCCTTTGCGACGTTATCGAGTGCTTTAAAGTGCCCGAGTAATAAAATGACTAAGCAAACGGCGAGGATCAACCAACACAGTAAAGTCACTGAAATAGCAATAGGTAAAGCGTAGTGTAATAAACTGGCCGTTAATAGCAGCACACCAGCAGTATTGACCACCGCAGCAATAATATTTAAGCCAATAAAACTATAAAAAAACCATGGGCCTTTACTTTGATAGCCTTCAACTAAGCTTTTTTTTGTGGCTAGCGTGTACTCGATACCAAAGCGGAAAAATGGATACTTAAGCACGTTAACAACGAGGATTAACCAAAATAGCTGCCAGCCAAAAATAGCCCCTGCTTGCGTTGATGCCACTAAATGTGAGCCACCAATTGCAGCGGTCGCCATTAAAATACCGGGACCTAGTGCGTTTAAACGAGTTTGCCAAATTGATACTGCTGACTGCATCTGTGTACTTATTACTTATGGTTAATAATAAGCAAGTTACAGCGTTTTAATTAAGAAATAAAGAGTAAAGCGGAGGTTTAGAGGACTAGTCCTTTAGATGTAAATCGCTAGATCCTAGTTGCCTAAGATCTAGCGTCTTTATTATTTAACGTAGGTCCATTTCTTGAATAATTTCATGAGCAATTTCAGGTGTAGTGCTCACCGGTTTTTCATGTAAATTGGCTTTAATTTGGCCTTTACGATGCTTTAGTGCTGCATCGAGTTTTTTAGCCGCGTTTGCAATAGCTGGATAAAGAACTTCGTTCTCACCTTTAACGGATAAACGCGCGCCTTCGTATATGGTACTGATTTCTGCTTGGAGCTTATGATGCTCTTTTGAAAGAATGATATCTAGTGCGATCAGAGATGGAAAATGACTCGCAATTTTTGAAAATTTTTCGTTGATGTGCTCTCTAATAGAGTCAGTAACGTCAACATGGTGACCAGAAAGATTAATTTTCATAGGGTATCCTTTTTTATGTTACCTCATAACTAGTATTGGGGGCTATTTAGATTAACACAAGGCAGAAAAGCATAAATATGAAATTTATTTGTTATTACAGCTGATGTAGATCAATTTAGTCACATTAAATATGCAAAAGCCCGCGCATGGCGGGCTTTCAGCGTGTCACTTGATTTGTATATTAAGTATACGAACAACAGTAATCAGCAAAGTCAGTCACTTTTACTTGAAAGGTAACGTTAGCATCAACGTTAAAAGACTCCCCTGCTGACATCGTTTGCCATTTCGTCTCACCAGGGAGTAATACATCCCACTGGCCGCCGTTTAATTCCATCAATTCTTTTTTGCTCGTAGCAAATTCAAACTCACCCGGTTGCATAAAACCTAACGTTTTAGTGCTGCCATCAGCAAAAACCACGGTACGACTTGATACTTTACCGTCAAAATATACGTTCGCTGCTTTAACAACACTTACATTATCAAACTGAGACATCCTCACTCCTGCTCTTTGATTTATAATTTAACTGCGACCACATTGCCTTAAGGACACATAGCATGCAAGTGTAGTGATGTGAAAAATACTCATGGGCTTCGGGCTTCGGGCTTCGGGCTAACAGTGTAGGTCGTGCTTTAGCGCGTCAAGTCGCTTACGCTTAACTATTCTAAAACTGACAGCTGAAAGCTTATGACTGACGGCTGACGGCTCAAATTCCCTTCGTTGGGTTTCGCTGCGCTCTACCCAACCTACCGGCCAAACACAAAAAGCCCGCGCTGTGTAACCACAGTGCGGGCTTTTAAATTTCAATCGTAAAGATTAAAACAATTCGTTAGCTTTGTTTACGATGTTTTCTACCGTGAAGCCAAAGTGCTCAAACAGCTCATTTGCAGGGGCTGACTCACCAAAGGTGGTCATACCTACTACTGCGCCGTTTAGGCCTACGTATTTATACCAGTAGTCTGCAATGCCTGCCTCTACTGCTACGCGGCGTGAAACTGCAGCTGGTAATACGCTTTCTTTGTATGCAGCATCTTGCGCATCAAATGCATCTGTTGATGGCATTGATACAACGCGTACTTTTTTACCTTGCTTACGTAGTTCTGCCGCTGAATCTTGTGCTAATTGCACCTCAGAGCCAGTTGCGATTAAGATAAGCTCAGGCTCGCCATCACAGCTCAGTACATAACCACCTTTTTTAACGTCGCTTAATTGCTGCGCTGAGCGAGTTTGCTGCTCAAGGCCTTGGCGAGTAAAGATAAGTGATGTTGGACCATCTTGGCGCTCAATCGCTTGTTGCCATGCAATCGCAGACTCAACTTGGTCACACGGGCGCCAGTTAACTAGGTTTGGCGTTAAACGCATGCTAGCAATTTGCTCTACTGGTTGGTGAGTTGGACCATCTTCACCTAAACCGATTGAATCGTGGGTGTATACAAAAATGCTTGGCACTTTCATAAGTGCAGCCATGCGTACTGCATTACGTGCATATTCCATAAACATTAGGAAAGTTGCGCCGTAAGGAATAAAACCTTTATGCAGTGCAATACCATTCATAATCGCCGACATACCAAACTCACGAACACCGTAATAGATGTAGTTACCGCTGGCATCATCGCGTGTTAAGCCTTTAGAGCCTTTCCAAATAGTCAGGTTAGAACCCGCTAAATCAGCTGAGCCGCCCATAAATTCAGGCAGTAATGGGCCAAATGCATTCAGTGCGTCTTGCGATGCCTTACGTGATGCTGGGTTTGCTGGATTTGCGTCTAGTTGCTCAATATATGCTTGTGATTTTTCAGCCCAATCTGCTGGCAACTCACTACTAGTACGGCGTTTAAATTCAGCGGCTAGTTCTGGGTGTGCAGCGGCGTACGCGGCAAATTTTTCATCCCAGTTAGCTTCAAGTTGTTTACCCTTTTCTTTGCCATCCCATTGTGCATAAATATCAGCTGGGATTTCAAATGCTTCACCAGTCCAACCAAGGAACTCGCGTGCTGCTTTGATTTCGTCTTCACCTAGTGGTGCGCCGTGACAATCATGGCTACCTGATTTATTTGGTGAACCATAACCGATAACTGTTTTACAACAAATTAGTGTTGGCTTGTCGGTGATGCTGCGTGCTTCTTCGATGGCTGCGCGGATAGCGTCTGAGTCATGGCCATCAACGTCACTTACTACATGCCAACCGTAGGCTTTAAAGCGTGCAGGTGTATCATCGCTAAACCAACCTTCAACTTCACCATCAATTGAAATACCGTTGTCATCCCAAAACGCAACAAGCTTACCTAGGCCTAATGTGCCGGCAAGTGAACATGCTTCATGAGAAATACCTTCCATTAAGCAACCATCGCCTAAGAAAGTATATGTGTGGTGATCAACAATATCGTGACCTTCGCGGTTAAATTGCGCGGCTAATGCTTTTTCAGCAATTGCCATACCTACCGCGTTAGTGATCCCTTGACCAAGTGGGCCCGTAGTAGTCTCAATACCTGGCGCATACCCATATTCTGGGTGTCCTGGTGTTTTTGAATGCATTTGACGGAAGTTTTTAATTTCCTCAATTGGTAAATCATAACCACTTAAATGCAATAGAGAATAAATAAGCATTGAACCGTGGCCATTGGAAAGTATAAATCGATCTCTATCTACCCACTCTGGATTTGTTGGGTTGTGGTTTAGATAATCGCGCCATAGTACTTCTGCGATATCAGCCATGCCCATAGGGGCTCCAGGGTGGCCTGATTTGGCCTTTTGTACTGCGTCCATTGATAAGACGCGAATAGCATTTGCAAGTTCTTTGCGAGACGGCATGGATTCTCCTACCTTTACTGTATTTGCGCTGGTTATTGTGTGTATTCATTTGAAGATCCATTCTTACTTATTGTAGGGGCTGTATGCAATTAAAAACCTGATTAAATTGGGCATTATGAATTTTTTTTAAGAACAAAAAGTTATTAGTAATTTTATTTAGACGTCTAGGCGTAAAAAAACTATGCAACTATCGTTGTTTTAGATAAAATACGCCCCTAAATTTTTTAGCGCTCTTACCGACGTTTGTGAAGCGCAATATTTGTGAGCAAAGACAATGGCAAAACATTTATTTACTTCTGAATCTGTTTCTGAAGGTCATCCGGATAAAATCGCGGACCAAATCTCTGACGCGGTACTAGATGCCATCTTAGAACAAGATTCTCATGCCCGTGTTGCGTGTGAAACTTACGTAAAGACTGGTATGGTTATGGTTGGTGGTGAAATCACTACTAGCGCATGGGTTGATATCGAAGAAATCACACGTAAAACTGTACGTGAAATTGGCTACACTCATTCTGATATGGGTTTTGATGCCGACTCGTGTGCAATTTTAAACACGATTGGTAAGCAGTCTCCTGACATCAACCAAGGTGTTGACCGTACTAGCCCAGAAGAACAAGGCGCTGGCGACCAAGGCCTAATGTTTGGTTACGCATGTAACGAAACTGAAGTATTAATGCCTGCACCAATCACTTACTCACACCGTTTAGTACAGCGTCAAGCGCAAGTACGTAAAAGCGGCGAGCTTAACTGGTTACGTCCTGATGCAAAATCACAAGTTACTTTTGCATATGAAAACGGCAAGCCAGTAGGTATTGACGCTGTGGTACTTTCTACTCAACACAGTGAAGACATTTCACAAAAAGATTTAGTAGAAGCTGTGATGGAAACAATTATCAAGCCGGTACTGCCTGCTGAGCTTATCACTAGTGCAACTAAGTTTTTCATTAACCCGACTGGCCGTTTTGTAATCGGTGGCCCAATGGGTGACTGTGGTCTTACTGGTCGTAAAATTATCGTTGATACCTATGGCGGCATGGCTCGTCACGGTGGCGGTGCATTCTCAGGTAAAGATCCATCAAAAGTTGACCGTTCAGCTGCGTACGCTGCACGTTACGTTGCTAAAAACATCGTTGCTGCGGGCCTTGCTGACAAATGTGAGCTACAAGTTTCTTACGCAATCGGTGTTGCAGAGCCAACGTCAATCAGTGTTGAAACATTTGGTACCAGCAAGCTTGAAGAATCACGTTTAATTGAATTGATTCGTGAACACTTTGACTTACGTCCATATGGCTTAATTAAAATGCTTGATCTTGAGCGCCCTATTTATCTACCAACTGCAGCTTACGGGCATTTTGGTCGTGATGAATTCCCTTGGGAACGCACAGATAAAGCAGACGCACTTCGCGCAGCAGCTGGTCTTTAATATTAGCCATTGTGTGAATACAAAAAAGCGCCAATTGGCGCTTTTTTTTATGCCTGCTGATTATATTGTTGTAAATGCCTAGGTTATTGTCGCGAGGTAAACTCGCTGCTACCAGACATAGGCGCGGGTTTACCCCGCACAATTAAAACTAGGTTCTAGGAAGTGGCTAGGAGTTAGGGCGTGTTCGAAGCCAGTGGTATTTCCCCCCTTATTCACTACTCTTGGTGCAAACCTATTTTTTTTATAATTTCACCACAGAGTTCACCGAGCTCATAGAGGAAAAACCTGTAAGTAATTAACTTTACTTTTGTCTTCTCGGTGTAGCGCACAGCGCCTCCTACCCTCGGAGGTAAATAGGCTTGTCGCCATAAATGGCGACCTACAGGAGCGCGGTGGATATTACTTGTAGGCGAGTGGCTTGCCACCGCGAAGGATAAGTGTTTGTCGCGAGATAAACTCGTTGCTCAAAGCCTGTAACGTTTTGCCTAACTTCCTAACCTATCAATGTAATTATCTTTTCATACCCAGCCACAGCCCATACAATAAATAACACTATCAGTGCTAATGTCACAGCCGCTGAAGCAATATCTTTCGCTCGCCCTGATAACACATGATATTCAACACCGACTCGATCTGTTAATGCTTCAATTGCTGAATTTAGCAACTCAACAATCAACAATAACAAAAAGCTGATTATAAGTATCACCCAGTGCTGTAATGATTGCGCTAGCCAAAATGATAATGGCAATAATACAAGCCCTAGCGCAAGCTCATTACGAAAGGCCGACTCTTCCTTAAATGCGGCTTTAAAACCTTTAATTGAGCATTTAGTTGCTTTTAAAATACGCCCAATTCCTATGCCGTTGGGTTTGTTTACTAAGTTAATTTCTGGTTTAGTCATTTTATGATCTTTAGCGTGTAAGTGTTGCTTATCGGGTGATGGGTAAAACCATTACCTTAATCCATGCCTTGAGTTAATAACTGCCAAGCTGTCGCCATATACTGGGTATATGCTTGCTCTGTCTGTGCATCAATTTCAACAAATTGCGATGGTGTTGCCGGTAAAAGCTGAGTTTTATCCCGCTCATTAACCCTATAATACTCATAAAGCGCCGATAAATCACCACGCCAGAGCTGTTCATTGTGACGTATTGTTTGAAAACCAAATACCCTCCTATCTGGCGCTGCATTAAATAATGATTGTCCCATGCTATAAAACTGAGTATTTGCTGGCGCAATTAAATCTAATAATGTTGGAGCGATATCCATATGGCTTGCCACTTGTTGCGCAGGCACTAAATCTGCACTAACACCTTTGCCATAAATCACTATCGGCACATGAGTTAACTCATATAAATTTGGGCGCTGATGAAAGTTACGGCGACTATAATGATCCCCGGTAATGACAAATAATGCATCTGGATAACGTTGCTCCATCTTAGCCACAAACTCACCCAGCATTTTATCTGCATACCATAAGTGCCCTAATACATAAGGATCTAATAACTCCCCAGCTAATTTATTTATCTCAGCTGGATAATCTGCAACCGACTTATAAGGGTAGTTATATTTATCTAAATCGAGATTAAACGGGCCATGATAACTACCTGAGAGGATCACATTAAAACTTTTTTTCGTTGTTTTTTCTGCTACCAAATCAAATAGCTGACCATCATCAATGCCCCAGACACCGGCGCTACCTTTACCACCAGCATCGGTAGCTGAATAGACCTTATCAACACCTTGGGATAGAACGTACTCACCGACATTTTGCCACGATAATAAACCACCATAAAAAAACTGGCTGGTGTACCCTAACTGCTCGAATTGATTAAATAACGATAGCTTGCTACTTGGGTTTTGTGGCCCAATCAAACTCATATTAACCCCTGCATAAGGGATCCCAGATACAATACTGGATAGCGAATTCATGGTACTGCTAGCTGCAGGTAAAACGTTATCTAGGTAAATACCTTTACTAGCTAGGTTTTTTAACTGATTAGTTAAATTAAGTGCAGCATACTTTTGTTGTAACGGCCAAGAATCATAACTTTCCATAACAATTACAAATACCTGTGACGGTGCAGCTAACAAAGGCGCTGTCGTATGTTTACTCAGCGCATTTAAAGGTAAGGCATCAAGCCCTGAGTTATGGCTTAAATATGGATTTTCACCGTTTACGCCATGGCTTTGTAGATCGTTGTAATCTTTAATGGCATAAAAAAAGCTGCGAAATGGATTGATCACCAAATTATTAATAAATGGGTCCGGCGTTACCGCAGACCACTTTCGTGATGCCGGACGAGACTCAAAAGAACCACGAATAGCACAGATAAATAACACCACAATGATGCTAATTAACAACGTACGCTTCCATTTACAGTCAGTAAAAATGCGCTGTAAAAAGCTATTCGACTGCTTATCAACGCGCTCGCATAACTTAAATGCAACCACCAACAGTGCTAATAACCCCAGAAAACTACCCCATGGCCGATATTGTTCAATCACGGTTAAAGCAATTGCTTGCTGATCATCGTGCAACCCTTCAAACATAAAGTAATTGAATTGGCTACCGTACTCTGCAATATACGTAATACTGGTTATACAGAGTAAAATAGCGACTACAAAAAAAAGCTTACCCGTAAAGTTACGCACCATTCTTACCCAATGACCTAAGCGCATCGGCTGTAAAATACAATTTAATAAAAAAGGAATGCTAAAACACACACCACTGGCAGCTGAGTCAAAAGCAAACCCTGTTTCTAAGGTGTTTAAAATAACGTTAAGATCAATTGGTGTGGTGATCCGGTCATGAAAGTAGACTAAAAAGAAAACCCGAAAGCTCATAAACAATAGAACACCCGCTAGCCATAATGTAGCGATGCGCCAACTTTCGTTAACAAATGAAAACCAACGGCTTGATCCTGCAACTGATGATGCAAACACTTTACGGTCCTTAAAGTAGTATGTTCCCAGCGCGGGAGTATTACCGATTTAAGTTACAGCAACAATATTTTTTTTGTAATTATTTGTAATAAAAGTTCAATTAAACAAAGTAGTAACAAGGAGTTGACTAGCTATCCAGATTATACCAATTGTTAGAATTAACACGCTATTGTTTATTGATGTGACTACAATTACCAACTTGGCTTACTTGCTGATTGGTTTGATAGGTTTTATTGATTAGGCGTAATTTAAGAGCAAGCAAGGTATGCATTGCACTTTCTAATCCCACTTTATTGCTTAGCCAATGCGGAATTGCACCACCAGGATTAGCGTATATTTCATATGTTATAGTTAACAATGATTGCCCTTCACTGCTATGTTGAGTTAATAACCAATGTGCTTTTAGATCAGTGATACGGATCACAGCTTGGCGCTTTGCAAGCTCCCCTGTTTTTGCTGTAATCGTTAACTTAGTCTGGGTGCCGTTCAGTTGTTGGTAGCATGAGTAACTAACCATATCGCGATCAGTGAGTGGCCACGGCGACTCAAACTCGGTATGTACAATAGTTTCTGAGGGACTTAATCGCTCCAACACTTTCACATGGGTAACATTATCAATCCATAACGGCGCGCTGTTAGTATCACTTAGCAATGTCATAAAGTCATTGGCCGTGACACCTTCAATAGTGATCTCAGCCTGCACTTCAAAAATACCATTATCATGTTTTTTGTAGTACACACTTGCACCATCATGCTGTTTCCAGAGTTGCCAATGCTGAACATCACTGAGCGCATCGGCACTAAAGAGCAGCATTAGTAATAATACCCGCCGTACCATGTGTATTCCCTATGTACTGGCTTAAACGCGATTACTGCCAGTAAGGTGATATTTTATATGAAGCTAAGCGGCTTTGTTCCATTGCGTCGACCAAGAATTCAGACTTTCTTTCAAGCCAGCTTTGAATTTTTGCCAGCTCTTCATCATCTTGTCCTGCACATAACTGCTTTAGATACTCAAGCGTGCTGAGCTCGTACATGCCGTGTGAAATATCTAACCATGGAATACGAAACTCACTGCGTTCATCTTTTTCAAATAACGAACCTAAACAGTTACCACTGAGTAAGCTGTTTTCTAAACGCATACGTAAATCCAAGTAATCCTTAACAGTCAGTGTTTTTTGTTCTGGCAGTAACTGATGAAGGTCTTGCCAATCTTTTTCAAATAATCGATTAGCAATCTCAGCGACTGGTTTTTCAGCTGCTTGAAACTGTACTTGCCCCCAACTTTTACGCCATTGCTTATCCACCAGCCAGGTGGTTAAAGACAATAATAAGCGGTTATAGCGAGCGCTATGAAACAACCGATTAATATCATCAATACTTGGCTGTAGCTCTTTTAAGTCATTAATAACTTGCGTTAACTCAGGTGCACTGTTGATTTTTTTATAGTATGCGTGGCGCTTAGATGTGTAGGTTTTTAGTTGAATCGCGTTTTCAACCCATGCTAATTCACTTAATAGCCATTTTAGCTCGGTGCGTAATAGCTCGGTGGTGTTTTTATCAACAATATCGTCAAATAACCAAAACGTATGACGGATTAAACTAATACCATCGGTCACTCGTTTCAGAGTCTTTAAACTCGGTTTATCGAAATAACACTGTTCATGTTTTTGTACAAAACGAATACCAAAGCCAATTGCGGCTATAAGTGCTTGCTCTTGTGTTGCATATTTAGGTAACGATACAAAGCCAATTGATTTACTTGGCTTAAGTGGTTTTTCATCCGCAAGGCGATAACCACGAGCTGCTTTAGAATATAGCCCTAATCGAATATTACTTTGACTCACTAACTTATCTGCTAAAGCAAATAATTCATCGCGGCTGCCTTCAACCAGTTCAATTTCAAGCTCACAAATTGGCTCCATCAAACCCGATGCAGATACTTCACCTTTATCTAACACTACTTCAATTTTAGCGCCACTGTCGGTTTCAATAAGCCAAGTACGACGAATGAAGTTAGTACTAAAAATAGGATAAAGATTAGCGGCAATTGCACTTATTTGCATACCATGCGGCCAAATACTGGCATCAAATGCAGTTATATTTGGTCGGCTACTTTCCAGCGGTAAATTATATTCAGGTCGTTGATGCAACCCGCCCATAACTTCTCCAGCAAGCTTGATAGTTTGCTCACATTGATTATCAGCACAGCGGGTACGAAAACCGATATCGAGCGCTCTTAATTCACGGCTTGGCGTGTCAAAATAAGCATTTTGTAAACTACGCGAAGGTTTATTAGTAACCGTTTTTGCAAATTGAGTAATTAACGCGGGGATCAGTGGGATTACGGCGTCTGACACCAAAAACTTCAGTTCTATCTCAGTATCCATTAGGCTTGAGGATTACCTTTAAAATAAATAAGAGCTCAAAATAAACAAAGCTGCCCAACATTGCAAATTTTTTAGCTTATTTGAATCAGCAAACAGCAGCCATGATTACAATATCAGTCTTGCTATTAGCGCGCTAAATCCATACTATCTCAATACTTAACTATGAATAATACGATTGCTGTCCCACAGACGGTTACATTAACAGGGTAGATTGATGTTTAAACATTCTTTATTAGCTTTGCTATTCGCAGCGGCCGCATTTATGAGTCACGCAGAAGAAAGCAATTCAGCTAGCGATGCAAACACCGCTTATATAGTCGATAATCTTTATACATTTATGCACTCTGGCGCGAGTAAAAATTATCGCATTATTGGCTCTGTTGATGCTGGTACAAAGCTAACCCAGCTATCTGCTGAAGAAAATGGCTTTGTTAAAGTTATTGATGATAAAGAACGAGAAGGCTGGGTAGAAGCTAAATTTGTTTCTAAAACTCCAGGTATTCACCAACAATACCGCACACTCAGTGCTGAAATGGCATCAATGCAAGAGCAACTTCGTCAAGCACAGATTGAATTACCGCAGCTACAAGAGCAAAGCCAAACTTTAACTGACCAAAATAGTGCTCTATCAGAGCAGATTGCTAAATTAAAAAGTACCTTAGAAGCTGAACGCACTGAAAAACAACAAGCCGGTGCAAAAGAAAAACGTCAGCTACTAACTTATGGCGGAGCAATTGCCTTCATAGGTTTATTTTTAGGTATTATTTTGACTATCGTATTATCGCGCCGCAAACGTTACGACGGCTGGGCGTAAAACCTTATACCCCGTATAACAGTAATAACTTAGGTTTATCTAAATAAAAGCCGATGCATAATCGGCTTTTCATACTCAAAGAAACTCCCCCTATAATAATGTATATTTTTCAAACAACATAAAACTATGTTTTGTTCAATGTTTTCAGCATTATTCCCCATCTATATTAACCTATTTCATTTTTACCCGTTAAATATTTACTAGAATATTATTTCAGCTTTGTATAATGTAACAAAATACTTGTCCCTAAATGGTGCAGTGAGGGAACCTAATTTAGACGTATAAAAGGATTTAACGATGGCGCAACAACACACCGTCGCACAAGGCGAAACACTGCTACGCATAGCACGCCAATATGGTTATAAAACCTCAACAGCATTATATAACCATCCCAGTAATGCGGAGTTTAAAGCACTACGGCCCGATCCTAATTTAATTTTTCCGGGTGATATCATCAATATTCCACCTAAAAAAGAAAAGTTTATGCCGCTGCGCGCTAACAGTCTAAATACGTTTGTTGTACAAAACGAAAAAGAATATTTTCGCCTGCAAATAATTCATGAAGATGGTGATGACATTACCGGCAAACGTATTGTACTCAACATAGGTAGCCAAGCAATCGATACCGTTCTGCAAAGTGATGGGCTTATCGAAGTAGAACTTAATAATAACGACGCCCTTACTGGCAGCGTCGATTTATATTTAAAAGCAGGCGACACCACGCCAACTAAAAGCTTTGCGGTACAAGTAGGTAATCTAGATCCGATAGAAACACTTTCTGGTGTGCAAGGCCGGTGCAATATGTTGGGGTTTAATTGCGGCAAGGTTGATGGCGCTAATGGCACAAAAACCAAAGCGGGTGTGAGGGAATTTCAACAAGCGCAACAACTACAGGTAGACGGCATTGCAGGGCCGGTTACTAAAAGCCGTCTTGTTTATGTTTATGGAGCCTAAGTTATGAGCCAAGCAATGCCCATGGCAGTCAATAAAGTTAACACTCTGGTTATCAAAACAAATGTTGGTGCGTTACAAAAACATATAATAGTTAAAGTGATTGGTGATGTAGATATAAAAGCGCAGTTGTTTAGCCAAGGTAGTGCGGTTAACTTGGAGCAACAGGGCAATCAACAATACCACTTTAAAAACCTGTCACAACAAGCGCTTTACACCTTAAAAGTAATTATAGCGGGCGAAGCAGAATTAACCCTTATTAACGAACAAAGCTTTGCAGATTATTTCGATCCATTAAAGGTTCAGTCATTCAATATTGGTGAAAAAGGCGGGCCGCAATTACTCGAACATAAAATATTACCAAAAGGCCATATTGAAATAACCTTGCTCGCAGAGCCCCCTAGCTTTGGGGTGTTCTTTGATGGCACGGGAAATAACCGCCTTAACGACATACAAGATTCAACCGACGCGAATGAACCGACTAATGTGGTTAAGTTGTTTGAGTTATATCCCTTTCAAAAATATCAATCACGCTATTATGTTGAAGGTATTGGCACTAAAGCAAATGAAAGCGATTCAACCTTAGATATGGGTTTGGCGTTTAGTTTTGATGAGCGAATTAGAGAGACTCTAGTCACAACAGTTCAATTTTTCAAAGAATACTCAAAGATGAGCATTGGATTTCTGGACGTATTTGGTTTTAGCCGTGGCGCAGCGCAAGCGCGGGCATTTGTTAATCAAGTGAATGCGATTTATAAAAATAATCCACACTATTGGGGCGGTATTAAGCCCGTTATCCGCTTTGTTGGCTTATTTGACAGTGTTGCCTCTATTGGTGGTGATGGTGACAACAACCACAGTGAGTTTTATGCCAATAATGAACTTGATTACCCCGTTAACTTACATCTAGCAAGTAGTAGTGCGGGGTTTGTAATGCATTTGGCGGCATTTGATGAAAAGCGTGATAAATTTCCACTCAGCTCATTACGTACCCGTAATAAGCAGCTCCTTAAAAACCAGCAAGAGATTGAATTACCGGGTGTGCACTCAGATATTGGCGGCGGTTATGGCCCCGTAGAAACAACCATATTATACCCGTGGCAATATATTGCTGGGCAAGCCGGAGAGCCAGAGCACGATAAAGAATTAGCGCAGCTTAAAAAGTCACTTGAGCAAAAATATTATTGGCCAACAATTAATATTGAGTTTAAAGCAAGTAGGCCAAGGATGAACAGAAAGCCAAAGCGAATTCGTAATGAATCAGAGTATACGGTTTATACCGGCTATAAACCGTATTGGCGGCGCAATTTAAATAATACCTTACCCCATTATAGCCTAGCGCTAATGCATGAAACGGCGGTTAACCAAGGCGTGCCACTACAAAGCTTAACGGAACTTGCTAACCGCAAACAAGCTGACGGCCAAGCTATACCTTATATTTTACCTAACGAGCTTAAAGCACTGGTTGATAGCGCCCGTAGCTTTGGCCCACAAAGTGATGCCTGGCAGGCTTTATATAAAGATTACATCCACCACAGTGTTAAATATTCAGCAACGATTGATGCGATTGCTCATGGCCCTGAAGAAGACGCTGAATTCACCACTAAAAACCAACAACGTGAGCTTTTTTACAATCAGCCAGAACAAGCTGAAAAGAGTGAGCAATGGCAATTACAATTAATAAATGGATATAGATTATGGACAAAATCTTAAAGTTACTTCTTACTAGCTTGTTTGCTGTATTACTAGACGGCTGTGCAACAACAGGTGAAATCGACTATATGGTTGTATCGGGTTCAACAGATGAAGGCAATAATATATTTGTGACTTTAATTAAGTTTGATGACAAGTGGGATGTACCCGCAGGAACTATGTCTTGTTGTCGAGCCACAGCGGGAGCTATGGTTGGTGTTTACGATCAAAAATTCCCAGAAAAAGTAGCGGTTGAGTGGTTAGATAAGTCAGAGAACAGAATTTACTACGGTGAACTGGCAATAAATAAAAATGGTTATAAATTAGCTAAAAATTTACCTGCTTATGCATGGATAAGCACAGGAGAAGTAGAAGAAAATATCAGGCCTTATTTAATTGTTGGCATGGGGGATAGTGGCGAGATAAAAGTATGGCTATCAAATGCACGATCTGACAGAAATAGAACAGGCCGTGTATTACACGAGCTTGGCTCTGGGCAAGCACAGTGGCGTGAGAATAAATGACCAGTTTTAAACGCCTTTTTACAACCAGCCAGAACAAGATGAAAAGAGTGAGCAATGGCAATCACAATTAATAAATGGATATAGATTATGGACAAGCTCATAAAATCACTCATCACACTTGCTTTAACATTATTTGTAATAGGTTGCTCGTCAACAGGAACAATTGATTACAT
>NZ_JACJEW010000052.1:0-26135 GCF_014164315.1 Pseudoalteromonas sp. SG44-1 | reverse complement strand
TTATACGCTCAGGATTTAGACAGAACTTGGTAAAACGAAACACATTTACTAGTGGCAATTCGAGCAGATTTACAATACGTAGTTATCAGTATTATTAAGTCGGCTTCAATGTCCGCATATGGCACATCTGTGACAGTCAGACTTGATTGAGTCCTATTTATCGGTTCTGACAAATCAAGTTAAGATGTAATCACATAGGTCTCTTAAGTACGTCTACTTACATTTTACGGATAGCATTCACTTTATTAATCTTCTTAATAACTCCTGACTCAAAAAGTTGCTGCGCGCTGGACTTGAGCAATTGAGTTTCCTCAAGCGTTATATGCTCTTTAATGATTAAGTTTGCATAGATAATTTGCAACTGGTTTATTGCACGGCTTTTCTTTCTGCATTCAAAGCACTTGATCGCATGTGCATCAATCCAAAACTTTAATTCTTCAAACCAATATTGCTGCTCTTTAGCAAAAAATATAAACGCTCTATGACAATCGACACATTGCTCTTCTATATCAACATAGAGTTGCCTTGGATATAAACTGTCACATTGTTTTTCGATAACTGCGGGGATTGCCGTCTCAGGGAAGTAATGAACACTTTTATACCACCAAAAGGCATTCTCGATTTCTTGCTTTGTATAACTATTACCAGAGAGGATTGGCTCGCTGCCATATCTTGGGTGGTTTACATAATTGGTCATCTTAGCTATTTACCCAGCACAAAAAGGATGGCTAAAGCGCCGACTGCTAGAGCAATAATTAAACTTTTATTTAGTTTACTCAACCAAGGAGAAACAATAACGTCATTTTCTGAGTCGTTTACTCGCGGTTGAGGCTGTTGAGCTGTTGGTCTTGCTGGCAGTTCGCTGTCTGCAAGCTGCTGCAAAGTCATTACAACCTGTTCAGGATTAACATGGTCGCCATTTGCAATCGTTATATTCTCAATAATGCCACTGCAGTCGGCCATTATTTCTAAAACAACTTTTTCAGTTTCAACATCAAATAACACATCACCGGCATAAACGAGTTGGCCTTCACTAACATAAAGTTTAGCGATATCTGCTGTGTTTATTGAGTCTGGAAGCGTGGGGACTTTAACATCTATGTTCATAATTCCTCCCTGGATATAATACCAATCGACTTAAATATTTAACCATTTATCTGTCGCTATAAATGGTCAGTAACTTAAAACGATTGGTACAACACTATATATTAACAATTAAAACTAAAAAACTGAAAGCTAAATTATCAACCAAACGCGACATTAGCGAACACGGCGGTCATCAGTATCGGACACACATAACGTATGTACTGAGCAAACCAATAACGCATGCCACTTGCAGCCTCATTTAATTGATTACCACGGCGCCACAACCACCCTACAGTGATAAAGTAAAATAAGCCCATAAGCGGTAATTGATACTGAGTCAGTACCATGATCACTAAACCAAATAGCCAATCAAAATTGAAAATAATCAACGATGACGCGGCTAAAACCGTTAAGCTCACTAAAAACGTCGCTTTTTTACGCTCTACTTGATGGTTTTCAACTAAAAAAGCCACTGGAATTTCAGTGGATGAAATAGTCGATGTGAGCGATGCAATCGACATAAGTACAAAAAACAGTAAACCAACCAATAAGCCAATTTCGCCCATAGTATTAAATAACTGCGGTAGAATTGCGAAAATTAGTTGCCCTTCTCCCACTAATTTTCCATCACTAAATACTTGCACGCCATTGTGCTGCGCCACGTAAATTGCAGGAATAATTAATAAACCCGCTAAAAAGGCAACCCCTGTATCAAGTAACGCTACCGACGCGGTTAACCGCGGCAAATTAGCATCAGGCTGCAAGTACGAGCCATAAATCATCATACAACCGACACCCAGTGACAGTGAAAAGAACGCCTGTCCCATTGCCGCAATAATTAAACCTGGGTCGAGTATTTGGCTAAAGTCTGGCACTAAATACGCAGCAAAGCCTTCACTTGCGCCATCAAGCGTGGCTATATAAGCAATTAGCACAACGAGTAACACCAATAGCATCGGCATTAACCGTCGCGACCATGTTTCTATGCCAGATTTAACACCTTTGAGAATAATACTCGCAGTGAGGATCAGCATCAGTGGTGTAAATACAAAATTACGCGCCATCGAATCCGTGTGCAAAAACGTACTGACGGTGGTAAATCCAAAAAAGCTAGCAATGGGTTCAAGGGCATAAGCAAGCATCCAACCTGCAACAATTGAGTAAAAGCTCAGCATCACAATCGCACCGGCTAAACCTAAATAACCAGCAGCAGCGCCTACTTGCGGTGCTTGCTCTTGCCATGCTTGTCTAAGTGCTTTAACCGGATTAGCTTGCGCTTTATGGCCTAAGTACAACTCAGTGTATAAAGCTGGCAAGGCTAAAAAAAAGATAACTATAAAATAGACTAGTAAAAACGCGCCGCCGCCATGATTTGCCGCTTGCGTGGGAAATCCCCAAATATTACCTAATCCAACTGCAGCGCCAGAAGCTGCTAAAACAAAGCCAAGGCGGCTTTGAAAACCATCACGCAATTGTGCCATACATCTACAAATCTGTTATTATTTTTCATTATTGTGAATTAAACCATATTTAACTCTCACAGAGTAATAAATTTGCCTTGGCTTAATTAACCAGCGCACAACCGCACAAAATATAAACATGTTTGTTCTTTTATCACTTTAATTGTGGATTTTATGCCTGCATTATTTTTTCAACAGCAACTCGTTATCACCAAACACAGCGTGCAGCCATTCAATGCGAATACTATTTTATTATTTGATGCCCAGCAGTTAAATGTTGATGAATTCGATTTAAACGCACTATTAAGCCCATTTGAACTGACGGTGATCACCCGTAGAAAAAGTTACAAAGCCAAGCAAGAATATTTAGCCACTCGGCTACTGCTTAAGTATTTGGTAAAACAAACGATGCCACAATTTCGTGATCTAGCAAATAACCATATTAGCTCTGAATTTGACCAGCAAAGCAGTAAATTACTGCTACATATAACTGACAGTGACACTGTATTGCGTAGTTGTTTATCCCACTCTAATGGTTTTGTCGGTGCTGCATTAAATGTAGAACGAATTGAATTTGGTTTTGATATTGAAAAAATAAACCTGAAGCGCCCATTTGCAAAGCTCGCTAAGCATTTTTATCATCTTGATGAGGTAAATTTAATAACGCAAGATCAGCAAAGCGCAGAACGATTTTTTAGAATATGGACCTTAAAAGAAGCACTTGCCAAAGCCACCAGCCAACCAATTGCAAAATTACTCAGCCCCAATGTATTTACTGAACTTGAGCGAGCAAATTTAACAGCGCTGAGTTGTCAATATCATGAGTTTGATATTAGTGTGGTAAGTGACAAGAGCACTGTCTGGCAGTGCTCTGTGGTAAATTCTACCGCCCAATTACGCGGCGTTTTGAACTTCTAATAAACGGCTGTGGATCGCTTGCACAACAAAGTCTGACTCGCTCTGCTCCACTAAAAAGCACAGGTTATGTTTACTTGCGCCATGACAAATTAAGCGAATATTAAAATCGCTTAATACATTCATTAAGTTAATTTCTTGCTGACGTAATTGAATTTGTGAACCAATTAATGCCACTAAGGTTAAGTTGTTCTCAACCGACACGTGGCAAAACTCCGCTAACTTATCAAGGCATTCTTGATCAAGCTCAGGACGCGAGGCATTTGGCGCATTATCTAAAGTAATTGCAACACTTATCTCTGAGGTAGTTACCAAATCAACCGAGATATTAAACTCACTTAAAATTGTAAACACGTGGGCTAAAAAACCACTAGCCAAAAGCATTTCGGGGCTTTTTAAGGTTAACAATATTTGATTTTTACGCTGCGTGACAGCACGAATTCCGGGGATTTGTGATTTCTCACGTTCGATCCAGGTACCACCACGTTCAGGCTCACGGCTAGAACCAACAAACACACTAATATGGCTGCGGCTCGCAGGTAAGATAGTTGCCGGATGTAATACTTTCGCCCCAAAGGTAGCCATTTCGGCCGCTTCATCAAAACTTAAACGCGCAATCGGCGTAGCCTTAGCACATAAGCGCGGATCGGTGCTAAAAATGCCCACGACATCAGTCCAAATGTGCACGCTTTTAGCGTTTATAGCTTCGGCCAGTAATGCCGCACTGTAATCTGAACCACCACGACCAAGTGTGGTAGTTTGACCATGCGCGTCACTGCCTATAAAGCCTTGAGTTACAATAACCTGTTCAGCTAATAACGGAATTAAATGCTCTTTTGCGGCCATTGCTGTTGCAGCTACATCTGGGGTTGCTTTAGAAAACTGGCTGTCGGTTTTTAATACCTGTCGCACATCAAAACGCACCGCATTTAAGCCATTTAAACGCAGTACCTGAGTAAATAAATAGGATGATAAACGCTCACCAAAGCTCAATAACTCATCATGTTGTTGCTTTGATTTTAGTGGCTCACTGGCAAGTGACTTAAAAGCTTTAATGGTTTCATCAAAGCCATGAGCTAAATCAGCATCCAATGACAGCTCATTTAAAATAGCTTCTTGAATAGCAATAACGCCAGCAATGTTCTCATTGCGCTCATCTGCTGATAAATCTTTTTTACATAAGGTCACAAGGTGATTAGTCACTCCTGCGCTGGCACTTACGGCCACTACTCGTACGTTGTTATCGGCTACAATAATTTCACTGCAACGGCTCATCGCTTCAAAGTTAGCCACACTGGTGCCACCGAACTTTGCGACTACGTAGTCTGATTTTTGATTTTGTGCTGACTGTTGCAAGTTAGTTGCAGCTAATTGGGTATTCATGTCGTCTCCTTTTGTGGCATTCATACCACGATAAAACAAGAAGAACTTGGCAAGGGGGTGCTCGATAAGAAAAGTCCACTGCCAGAAGCTCTCCACCTAATTGGTGACAGTTTTGAGGATTCAGCCCCATAAACCGAAAAACCACTGTGACGTCCAGTTGCTTTCCTCGGCGAGTACTTCCCTCCTTAATGATTACAGGCATACGTCGCCTAACATTAAGTACCTAAGTACCGCACCTCTTCTGAATGTTAGATTAATTACGTAAATTATTAGCAATTAAATAACAAAACCCGCTATTAAGCGGGCTTTGAAAGTTATCGTTTAGACGTCTAGCTGTCAAGTTGTTTTAAATAATAAAAGCAATTAAATAAAACTACCTGCTAAATACGATCCCATATAACCAATTGTATAAGCGATTAATAAATACACCGACATACGTAAATAACTCATAAAGGTAAGCGCTTTTACTTTACTCATAGCGATAATACCGGCAGCCGAGCCAATAATAAGCATGGACCCCCCCACCCCAGTTGCATACGTAAACGACAACCATTGTTGTGGACTCATCACTATTTCAGCTTTAAGTAACGCAGCCGTTAGTGGTACGTTGTCAACCGCAGCTGATAATATACCCATTAAATAATTAGCGTATTGTGCTGGCATTAACTCGTAAAGGTGAGTGAACTTACTGAGCATACCGACTTCTTTCAGGGCGCCTACAAGTAATAATACGCCAACGAAGAACAGCAAGGTGTCGTATTCTATTTCGCGAATATAATCGATGATTTTTTTATTCACATCTTTTTTGCGCATTAAAAATTGCGCTACTAAAAACATCAACGACAAACCAAATAAGAAAGTTAACAAAGGCGGCACATGATAAAGCACGCTTAACGTTAATGTCCCGACAATCGTTGATAAGAAAATCACTGCAATAGTGATATCTGTTTTCTCAATGCGACGGTCCTCTTGTTTGGTAAACTCAACTTGGCCGTTGAGCCCAAATGACAGCATAATGGCCAATAGCGCCACGCTAAATAACGCAGGCACAACCAACAATAGCAAGTGACCAATGGTAACTTTGTCATCAAGGAAAATCATCAAGGTAGTAACATCACCGGTAATTAACGACACTCCGCCCGAGTTCACACTAAAGATGATAAGCGTAGCGTATTTAATTAGCTTTTTCGGATCGAGTTTTAACGACATAACCACCGCAAGGGAAATTAATGTGGCTGTGATATTGTCTGAAATCGACGAAAATAAGAAGGAGAACCCGCCAATCAAAAACATCAGTTTGCGTTCGCTAATAGCACTGGGCATTATCTTATGCACAATATTTTGGATAAAACCTTTGGAGTTCAAATAGGCTACAAAGGTCATTGCAGCCATTAAAAACAACCACAGTGTGGCAATCTCTAAAATATTGTGGTCAAGTTGATGTTGTACGTTTTCGGGGCTTTGCCCGTGAAGCGGCGAGATAAATAAGATAATCCAGCATAAAGTACCAAAGAAAAGCGTGGTTTTGGCCTTGTTTACATGGATAATATCCTCTATAACGATGAGCACGAATGCTAGCGTTATCAGGGTTAGGATAATTGCAGTTACCATGGTGTTTGAACAACCTTTATAAAAATGTAAAAATTGTATGTTATGAGCCGCAGGACGACACGGCGCGCAGTCTAGCACCAAAGAATGTGTAAAACTATTGTCAATTTGCTTTTCTACGACTAATCGCTGAGGCCTAACAAGCCGGCTTTACAAGATAAATTAGGATTTTTGGAGTTTTATGATCCCAGCTAAAAAGTTGCTAAATACCCTAACAGAGCACTGGGGAATGTTAGAGCTGCTATTTAAACGTTTTAAAATGGCTGATTTCAGCCTAAAAGACGTGCAAAATGCGATCAAACAAAAACAACCTACGTGGTCAAATGAGCGCATTTACAAAGAAACCAACCGCCTTTTAAACCAAGATATTATTATTCCCTTGGCTAAATCGTCACAACTTGAAATTAACCGTGCAATTGCAGATTTTGCCACTTTTTTATTGCAGGAAGAACATTTAGGCTTGGCGCAAGAAATTAGCGTGCTGGTTGAAGATTTAGCCCGTTTGGGTAACCGTTTAGACAATGCCGGTAGTATTGAAGACTACGACGAGATGCGCCGTTTTAGCCGCATTATGGATGATCGGGTGCGTAAAATAATGAAACTATTTGCCCACAACGAAAATGCCATTTTAAATATTGTAGAACAAGCAAAAGCTAATAATGCGGTGCAATCATTACAAAAGCGTTATCAAGCGGTGATTGAAGCGTTTGATGAATACATTGAACCAATGCTTGAAATGGTTGATATTCGTGGCGATTTTCATGCTTGTTTTAATACCATCGAAACACAAATCAGTACGCAAATCGAATATATTGAACGCAGCGGTAAAGCTTATCAAGATAAACGCATGCTTGAACGATTACGTACCCGAATTTTAGAAATGCATTTAGTTGGTCGCGAAAGCCTGCGTAAAAGTGCCGATATGCTAATGCCACTGCGTGAAGAGTTGCGCCGTAATAATATGATCACTCGTCAAGCAGCTAAAGTACTTGGTTTAGTACGTAAAAATGGCGTTGATAATATGCTCAGCGCCGTACAACCACATTTTGTCTCTGACACGCAGCGATTCTCATTGGGGCAACAGCGCCATATGGTCGCTTATATGGCTGCACTTGTTGAGTTTGAACACAGTGAATACGAACTTCCTGATCAACAAGATGTGCCTGCTTTTGTTACGCCAAATATTCCAGATTACAATAATGTTAAAGCAAACTTTAAAAAACGCTTCAATGCTAAACGTAAAAAGCCACAACCATTATTGACCTTTTTAGAGCAAAGCTACCCCGACCTTGAAGCCGACGAAATGCTGTTTTTATATCAAAAGCTGGTAAGTGACACCGATATTGAAATCAATCAAAGCGATGAAAAAATGCGCGTAAAAATTGCCGGGCAACATTTTTCTCTTTTCCCTTTTAATTCTAAGCCTGTTGACTCTCAGCAAACACCAACAGTGGATGAGTAACCGTTATGACACAGATAAATTTAGATGAACTTAGTCATCTACAAGCAATTAATAAAAAATTAGTCACCGGCTATCACATTAGCGAACAAGACACCGTAATGTGGCAAGAGCTTGATCAACAAATTGATCATTACCGCGCATTATTCAGCGCCCTTGGCCACGATTTACAACATGACAGCCGTGGTTTTTATTACTTTGCCAGTGATGAAAGTACACCCAATATGGGGAAAATTTCCCGCGCGATTGCCTTAACCATTTATATCTTAATTGAGCACTATGCAAACTCAGGTAAAGACCCAATGCGTGCCTTATTTGATGAAGTGAATGATTTAGAACTGATGCAAACTTTAGTGCAAATGAACAAGCACTTATTTGATCAACTCGAAATTTTTTCAGGATCAGACCTACGTAAAGACGTGTACTTACGCATGATTCGACTTGGCCTTGCCCGTGAAGTAGAAGGCGGCTTTATGCTGCAAGCACCTATCTACCGTTATATTGATGCCTTAATGGAAGTAAACGAAGAAACCTATATTGGAGAGGACGAATAATGAAAAACCTATACGGCCTCAGTAAGCTGGCATTATTAAACACCGCCGGTTATGCCAAATGTGTGATCCCGCTTGATAAAAGCAGCTCAATTTGTGCACCAAATAACACCGGTAAAAGCTCGGTGATCAATGCTCTGCAATTTCCGCTTATTAATGATTTACGCCTAACAGAATGGGACGGTCATGATTTAGACGAAACCCGTAAATTTTATTTTTCGTCAGATCAATCCTATATTTTACTCGAAGCCGACCTACCCCATGGCCCGGTGGTGATTGGTGTAGCTGGGCTTGGTAAAATTGCCGGTTACGCACATCAGTTTTTTTGTTACCAAGGCAAGCTTGATCTTGAGCAGTATACTCAAGGTAAAACCATCATTAAGTTCACTAAACTGTTTAATCATTTAAAAGAGCAAGGCTTTAACCCTATTGAGCTTAAAGCGCAAGAGCTCAACGCACTATTAACGGGTGGTGCCACGCCATTTGATGGCGACATTAACTTAAAGATGATCCCGCTTAACAACGTGCAAGATTCGGCAATTTATAAAGAAATTTTCCGCCGTATTTTGAACCTGCATAAATTAGGCGCTGCCGACGTAAAGCGCTTTATGTTACGCGTATTTGAACGCCACATGTCAAACTCAAAGGTCGATTTTTATGAAGTATGGCGTCGCTCCTTTGATAAAGTAAACCGCGCAAAACGTGAGCTAAAAGCACTCGAGTCGATGCAAGAGCCTATCTGCGCCCTTGAATCAATGCTTGAAAACCAAACCGTACTCAAAGGTAAATTAGCCGCATACGCCCCCAAAATTGACCAAGCATTAATCGATTTTGATAGCTACCAAGAGGCGCAATTGAGCGAGCTTAATGTTGCCCTTGAAGACATTGAACACGAAAAGCACGAGTTTGAACAAAAACAACAACTTTATGTACAACAATCGCGCGATATTGAACGCAGGCAAACACAAATAGAGCAATGGTTTTTAGACTTTGGTGCTCTAAAATCTGAATTTGAATTGGTTAACATGGCAACCTTAAAAGTAAGCCTTGGTCAATTAAAGCAAGATTACGAGTCACTATCGCATTCTATCAACAGTGCGCAAGGGCAAAGCCTGCATACTCTTGATTACCGTATTAGTGAAACACAAAAGCAGATCAAAAGCTTAAAGCTGCAGCTTAAAAATCTTGAGTTTAATTTATTTACCCGTATGCGCGAGGATTTATCACTTAAAGAAGTTGAAGAGATCTCGCGTATTCTAAACCCTGACATTCTGTCATTTGCCACCACCAGTAATGGTGATATAGATATCACTGACGAAGATGCCTTTGGTGCATTTTTAGAGCAATTATCAGATAACGTGAAAGGCGGCGTGCTCACCCTGCCAGGCGCGACCATCAAGCTGAAAAAACTCTCACCGGTGCAGATGCAAAGCGGTGAAAATAAAGAGCAACTTACTGCGCAACTCAGCGCCCTAGAACAGTCACTCAATGAATTTAAGCAACAGCGTGATGTGGCCGCCAATGTGGCCGACAAACAAAAAGAAAAAGATGCCTTATACGATGAACTCATGGCAGCAGAAAGCGCACTTAAACGCTTTGAACAATTCCAGGTTATGCTGCAATCTATTGATGCACAAACACTCTTAAAAGAGCAATTATTGGCTGAACGCGAGCAAGTTGATAGCTACTTACAAGATATTCAAAATAACAGCGGTTCAATTAGTGATCGACGCTCGATTATTAAATCGAAAAAAGATTTAATTTCACGCCAAGCCGAGCGCCTACGCCAAGTGAAATCTGAACGAATTGACCACACGCTGGATTTATATAGCGGTAAAGTCACCCCGTATATGATTGATATTCAAATTGATTTTGATAATCTCAGTGACTTAGTTCATCACTTTAATAAAGATTGCCAAGAGCTGCGTAATTTTGATATCAACGTTCGTAATACCTATTTGCATATTTACAATGCCGGTATTACCAAATTTGATAACGAAAATGACGAGTTTAGTAAATACCAGAAATTGATTGCCGCGTTCCATAATATTGATAACGAACGTGATGCGGTTGAACGCCAAGCCCGGGTTGCACTCACAGAAGTAGCCGCGACGATTAAGGGACTGCGTGAAGATTTAGACAGACTGCGCCGTGAAATGAACAGCTTCAATAAAGGCATTAGTCAGCATCGTATTTCAAACTTACAAGCATTTAAAATTAACGTGATACCACGCAAAATGTTGGTTGATAGTATTGATACCATCATCAGTACCTCAAATCAGTTTGAACAAGGTGATACGCTGGATTTACTCAGCCAAGAACCCTACAGTGAAAGTGCTGTCAACGAAGCAAAAGATCACTTAATTAAACTTGCCTCTGATAAAGCCGGTTTAACCCTTACTGACTTATTTGATATTCGCTTTGAAGTAGTAAACCGTGCAGGCGAAACCGAGCATTTTGAGAAAATTGATTCGGCTGGCTCAAACGGTACGCGTATCACCATAAAATTATTATGCGGTATGTTGTTTATCCGCTACTTATTAAGCGACCAAGAGCAAAACTTATACCGCATCCCGATTTATATTGATGAAGCGGCCGATATCGATCCGCAAAATCAAAAAGCAATTATAGAAACCGCACTCAGCTTTGGCTTTGTGCCAATATTTGCCTCGGTGAAACCACAAATTAGCTGTGATTATATTGTGCCAATTCGCTCCGTTAAAGACGGCGCCCAGAACTGGGTAGATGAAAAGGATTGGATAGAAGTAGAGCATGAATAAGACAATAGCCACGTTTGTGTAAATTAATGCATCATTCAGTCAAGGACGACTAAACTAGTTAGTACTTATCATGTATACAAATTACAGGTAAAAAATAACATTTCCTTGAATTAATTCTATGTTATGTTATCAAACGAATAGTAATTAAATTTGCCAAGGAGCAAACTCCATGAAAAATATACTAATTGCAGCTGCTGTATTACTACTAGCAGCGTGTGCAAAAACGCCTGATATTGACTACGACAAATCTGTGGACTTTGGTAACTACAAAACGTTTGCTTGGTTTCCACAAGCAACCTTGGCTGACGCTGGTAACTATCAAATCAGCCCATTGATGGAAAAACGTGTGCGTGAAGCGGTAAATGCACAATTACAAGCAAACGGTATGACACCTGCCGATGAAGCATCAGCAGATGTGTTAATTAACTATCATGCCTCTGTTGATACTAAAGTTGACGTTGATACATTTAATGTAGGTTACGGTGCACGTTGGAACTACTGGGGCATGGGTTATAACACGCAAACAACAACCCATGAATATGATGTGGGCACTTTAGTGATTGATGTTGTTGACCGTGCCTCTAACCAGCTTGTTTGGCGTGGTGCTCGTGAAGGTCGCCTTCAGAAGAAACAAACACCTGAAGAGCGTAACAAAGCAGTGCAAGAAGCCGTTGCAACAATTTTAAGTGGTTTTCCACCAGAAAAACTAAAATAACACTTTAAATTAGCGTTCAAAAAAGCTCACTATTAAGTGAGCTTTTTTGTAAGTCTTATGCCTCTTTTAGCACATTCGCCACAAATTCTGTGAACGAATTGGCTATAGGACTAGTAAAGCTAGCATTGTATACATTGCTTGTATCGGGTCTAATATAAATAGTACCATCTATATCGTTTGAAAAGACCATAAGAAACCCATATCTAAAATGTTCAGTGTGCTTATTTTGTTCGTAAATATCTAAACGTTTTATCTCAGGGTTAATCCCATAAATAGGCTCATCAAATATTTCTGCATAATTTAAGTTTACCAGGTAATCAAAAAAATCTTTTGGTAAATCAATATTTAATCTTGCTTCTAGCTCATAAACTTTTTTTCTTGCTTGGCCTTGGCCAACTACACTAGAATGATCTTTCAACATTTCTACTAGATTCATAAGTCCTTCTTATAATTAATTATACATAGCATTTTTTATGAAAGTTAAACTATGCAGGTTTATTAAATTAGTAAATGCTAATCCGCCTTATATTTATGCAGTAAATCTAGCGGTATATGGCAGTAATCATCTGGATGATTAGTTAGTCGGTCTTGGTGCTCAGCATCACTGGGGACGTAATTTGTTAGCGGTTTAACCTGCACAGCTATTTTGCCGGCATCATCTCGTTGGCTGATATAATCGCTTGCTAACGTTAAGTGACTTTGCTCTTCACTATAAATAGCCGTGCGGTATTTTTCACCCATATCATCACCTTGCTTATTAATACTGTATGGGTCAATAATTTCAAAGAAATAATCAATTAGTTTATTAACCGTGACAGCATCAGTATCAAAAATGACTTTGACACACTCTGCATAACCATCGTACTCACTTTGTGTATTATCACTTGTACCATTAGCCCGCCCTGCTTCTGTAATAACTACTCCGGGTAAGTGCTTCATAAACTCTTGCACGCCCCACAAACACCCTCCCGCAAAATAAATAGTTTGCTGGCGAGCATAAAAGTTAGCTGGTTGTTTTTCATTCATAGAGGGACCTAATATATTTAACAAGCAAAGACAGTGTAATGCTTTCATTTTAAGAATGATTATCAAATGCAGTTTTTTCGAATTAATGTACAATAGCGCCAAAAATCGTGACTGTTTAATTTTGCTATTTTATCACGCTATAAAAAAGTGTTACGACTTTAATTTTTAGCGCAATCGCACATAAAGAATATGAGAAAAACAACATGAACCGTACCTCGCACCTTATTATACCCGCAGTACTTGCCAGCATATCCAGTGTTGCTTATGCGGCAGATGACTCTGAAGAATCGACAACCATTGAGCAAATAACAATCGAGGCATCCCCTACAGCAAATACGTTACCAGTAGGTACCTTTGACTCACCTATATCAAATTTAGAGTATGACCCTCGTGTTGATTTGCAATCGCGTAACATGGCAGAAGCACAAGCTGATGTTACTATTCGTGGCGGTATCTTTGAAAACACCGGTTTTAGAGTCGGCAATGCTACTTTACTCGATCCGCAATCAGGCCATTATTTTGCAGAAATTCCTATTGCACCACAAATGCTCACTGGCGCAAGTGTATTGACCGGTGCTGATAATGCACTTTACGGTGTAAATAGCTCAGTAGGTACTGTGTCGTTTGGTTGGAAGCCAATTACCACTGGTGGCAGTGTATCTGTAGGAGTCGGCACTAACGACTTTAATTTACAGAGTGTTCATGCTGGTAAAAGTATCCCTTTAGATACAATCGCCGATTGGCGCCTAGGTTTTGAAGGGGAATATTCTCATTCACAAAGCGATGGCTCAATTGATTTTGGCGATCATGATTTTAATCGCGCTACTGCTCGTGTGCAATTAACGAGTGCAGATTCACAAACTGATTTATTTTTTGGCTCACAAGAGAAATTTTTTGGCTGGCCGAACCTCTATACCCCATTTGGCGTGAATGAAACAGAAGACTTAGAAACGCAACTGTTAATGCTTAACCATAAACAAAGTTATGCAACAAACAGTGAGTTTGAAGTATCGGCTTATTATCGAAAAAATAACGACCATTATATTTACTCTCGTGAAAACCCAAGCGCGTTTGAAGCTTTTCACGAAACGGAAGTTAAATCATTCGCCATCTCCGGGCGACATGCTCAAAACGATGTGTTCTCACTAAACTACTCAGCACAATATATTGAAGATTCCATTGAATCAACCACGCTTGAGAATAACTTTACTTCGCGTAACTATTATAAAATCAGTGTATTGCCAGAATACACTATGGCTCTTGAGAACAATCAACAGCTAACAGTGCGTTTAGGCGCAGCCTTCGATGATACCAACCGCGATGACTCACAATTATCGCTGATAGGTGATATCACATTCAATACAATTAATAGTAACGCCACTGAGCGGACATTTTATTTATCCTACGCTGAGGCCAGTCAAGTTGCAGGTTATACTGCTATTGGTGGCAATGACTCTGGTGGATTGTTTAGAAGTAATTATAACCTTGAGCGTGAAACCACCAAAAACTTAGAACTGGGTTTATTACTAGAACAACAAAGTTGGCAGCTTAATTCGGCTATTTTTTACCGCCAAGATAATAACTTAACTGACTGGACATTTAGCTTTGATTCAACCTCAGCGCGTTTTGCCGAACCGGTTGATATTGATACCGCTGGCCTTGAATTTTTAGCCACTAAGCAATTTGAAAATACTGAAATTATAGCCAGTTACACCTACCTCCATAAATCAGAAACCTATGGCTCGCCAGATGTCGATGCAAGCTTTTATGCCTTAAACTTCCCTGATCACCGTTTAACTCTTGGTGCTGTATGGAGCCCGACGGATATATTAGAGTTTCGGATTGATAATGAATGGCGTAAACAGCATAAAAATGCGCTGCGACGCTCTGATGATGAAGCCTTGTTTACTCAGCTGACGTTAAAAGTAACGCCACCGATACTGCAAAACTTCTTTATTACCTTAGCAGCAGATAACCTTTGGGATGAATCATTTGAGGAAATTCCAGGCACACCTGGGCGCGGTGAGCAATACACACTAACTGCAACTTATAGCTGGTAAATAAAAAATATGTATAAAAACCGCATTTTTAAGATGCGGTTTTTTTATGTCATTTGTTCAAGCTCGGTAATTAATTGCAGCGCTTGCGCATTCGTTGTTCCACACACATCAATCGTCGCACTAAAATCACTGCATACTTTTGGCCGCCTTTCATCACCAAATAACTTACATAAATTGTTGTTATCTAACTGAATACAGCGCTCTCCTGCTTTTTTGCCATTAGGCATCCCCGGAATTGGTGAGCTAATACTTGGTGCGATACAACAAGCCCCACACCCGAGTCGACACGCCATTGGTGATGTATTCATCTTTGCCCCTTTTGTAATCTATTTCGCTAATTTGTTAATTGTGTAATGACTTGTTACATCTTAATACGCCTTGTAAACACTTTATTCATTATAATTGCTGTGTCACCTAATTATGAGGAAAGCCCAGTGGCTACTAAAAAACAAATAATTCTACCTATTGCCGTATTAGTCGCCGGTGTAGGTCTTGCGGTTGCGTTTTCAGCAATGAAACAACCGCCAGAAGAAAAGCCAGCACAAGATACACGCCCTCTGGTATCAGTTAGCGCAGTTCACCTTGATGCAATTACGCTAGACGTAAAATCCTATGGTGTAGTAAAAGCAAAAGATCACACCCCACTGGTTGCGCAAGTAAGCGGTCAAGTGGTATTTGTCTCTGAGCAATTTGTGCAAGGTGGATTTGTCAAACAAGGCGATATTCTAGCACGAATAGATCCAAATGATTATGAAGCAGCGTTAATTGAAGCCCAAGCAGGCATGGCGCAAGCCAGCTCTGATCTAGAAATTGAACGAGCGCAAGCTCATGTAGCACAGGCAGAGTGGGATCGAATAAAAGACGATTCAAATCAAATGATCCCATCTCAATTATATTTACGCAAACCACAATTAGCCGAAAAACTAGCGCGTTACCGTGCAGCACAGGCGTCTGAAAAACGTGCAAAACGTAATTTAGAGCGCACATACATAAAAGCGCCTTATGATGCGATTATTTCTGAACGTGCAATTAGTTTAGGCAGCGTAGTTAATCCTGGAAGCCAATTTGGCGCTCTCAGTTCAACCTTAGTGGCTGAAATTCGCCTTCCTGTGGCAGATAAAGAATTACAATACCTAATCGATAGCGGTATCGGCGCGAATGTAACACTCAGTGCAGACTATGCTGGTAAGCCAACTACTTGGCAGGCAAAAATTGTCCGCAGCGAAGGTGTTATTGATCAAAAAAGTCGTATGAGCTATTTAGTGGCGCAAGTAAATACACCTTATGCCAGTGAGCAACCGCTGCGCTTTGGCTCTTATATCAATGCGACCATTTCTGGCCGCGAGCTTGATAATGCGATTATCGTTCCTCATCACTTAGTGAAAAACGGTAAAATAGTGGTAATGAATGATGATTTAACTCTTTCGTTCAAACCTCTTAATATTATTAGAGAGCAAAATGGCATGGTCATCGCTTCACAAGGCTTAAATGATGGTGAGCAATTGATCACCTCGGCTTTAGATTTCCCAACCGAAGGCATGCAAGTAAAGCTAAATGACTCTGATAAACCTGCAGCTGCAACTCAACTTGCACTGAAAGAGGAATAGAGCATGACCATCCATAGCGAAAAAGGCTTAATTGCCTGGTTTGCTCGCAACCCTGTTGCAGCAAACCTATTAATGATTTTTATTTTAGTGGGTGGTATTTTAACCGCGTTTTCTATTCGCAAACAAATGTTCCCACAATTTGAAAATAACTGGATCAGCGTCCAAGCTGTCTACCCTGGTGCTGCCCCACAAGAAGTAGAAGAAGGCATCACCATCAAGGTAGAAGAAGCTCTCGAAGGCCTAGAGGGTATTAAACGGAAAATTACTTATTCAAACCGCGGTTATTCTCAAGCGTGGATCGAAATTGAAGAAAAATATGATACTAAAGAAGTGCTCGATGAAGTAAAAATGCAGATTGATGCAATCAACACCTTCCCTGCAGACATGGAGCGTCCTATTGTGCGCCATGATAAGTTTGAGCAAGAAGTAATGATCCTCGCCTTATACGGTGACATGAGCAATTATCAGCTCAAAGAACTTGGCAACAATATCAAAGACGAACTGCAAGCACTGCCACAAATTAACTTAGTTGAATTTAATGGTGGCCTTGACTATGAAATTGGTATTGAAGTTAGCCCTGATAAACTTCGTGAGTATGGTTTAACTTTTAGAGACATTGCGAATGCAGTGCGTGCTTTTTCAGCCAATATGTCTGCAGGTCAGATTCGCTCTGAAAACGGCTATATTTCGATGCGGGTTGAAAAACAAGCTTACCGAGGGGATGAATTTGCCAAACTGCCATTGATATTACTACCTGATGGTGCACAAGTGTATTTAGGCGATGTAGCAACCATTAACGATGGTTTTGCAGAAGGCTTACAATACTCTAAATACAATGGTAAAAATTCCTTGTCGTTTGAAGTAAATGCCTCAAAAGATCAAGATATTACCAAAGTTGCAAAAGTTCTTAAGCAGTACCTTAATGATAAAGCAGGTCAACTTCCAGCGGGTGTTAAACTCACGCCGATTGTCGATTTAACCTACTACCTAGAGGGTCGATTAGACATGATGATCGACAACATGGTGTGGGGTGGTCTATTGGTTATGGTGGTCCTTGCGCTATTTTTACCCCTACGCTTAGCATTTTGGGTAATGATGGGTTTACCTGTGTCATTCCTAGGCGCGTTTTTAATGATGCCGATGGGCTTTTTAGATGTCACCATCAACTTAGCATCACTATTTGCCTTTATATTAGTGCTCGGTATTGTGGTTGATGACGCCATCGTCGTAGGTGAATCAGCCAGTGCTGAAATTGAAAAACATGGCCACTCTCTTGATAACGTAGTACGTGGTGTTAAACGCGTCGCAATGCCTGCCACCTTCGGTGTATTAACTACCATCGCCGCTTTTTTACCGCAAACTTTAGCAAGTGGCCCTGGTGCTGCGTTTTCAAAAGCCATTGGCGGGGTTATTATTCTGTGTTTGATTTTCTCTCTGATTGAATCAAAACTTATTTTACCAGCCCACATAGCAGCAATGAAACACCGAGAACCAAATCCGAAAAACCCATTACATCGCCTCCGTAAAGTGATGGATGGCGGTTTAAAACGGTTTGTTGATAACTATTACACGCCATTTATTGGCCATTGTATTCATTATCGTTATACCGTAATTATTGGTTTTATTTGTGTATTAATTGTCAGTGCTGGGATGTTTGCCGGTGGTTTAGTGAAGTTTGTAGCGAACCCTAAAATTCCTCATGACTTTCCACGTATCTCAGTCGAAATGAACTTAGCATCGTCTGAACAAGCAACCCTAGAAACCGCGCAAAAAATAGAGCAAGTTATTATCAATGTTGATAAACAACTTAAAGAGCAATATGGCACAGCTATGGTACGCGATCTTTCCGTTAGCTTACGTGGACGTACCGATGCCAGTATTATGGCGGTATTAATTGATCCTGAGTTACGCCCTATCGATACCTTTGCATTGAGCGCACTATGGCGTGAACAAATGCCTCCTTTACCGGGTGTGAAAACACTAACCATTCAAGACAGTATTATGAATGGTGGTCGAGACGACGGTGATGTGAGCTTCCGCCTAGAAGGAAAGGATGCCAAACAATTAAAAGAAGTAGCAGCAAAACTTAAAGAAAAACTCAACACCATGGAAGGTGTGGGTGATGTAAATGACTCAATGCAAAGCGCTACAGATGAAGTACAGCTTGACTTAAAACCACTGGCGTACAGCATGGGTTTAACCCTTGCCGATGTTGCCTCACAAGTCAGCTTTAGTTACTACGGCCTTGAAGCACAGCGTATTCTACGTGACGGCGAGGAAGTGAAAGTAATGATCCGCTACCCTGAAGAAGCTCGTAACTCGATCAGCGATATCGCCAGTGCTCGTATCATTACACCTAGTGGCGCAGAAGTACCTTTGGCTGAAATTGCCGATGTAAAACTGGTTGATGGTGTAAACCGTATTCGCCGCGAAAACTCAAAGCGTACTGTTAACGTATGGGCAGCAGTTGATACCGACCAAGTTGAACCTTTTGCCATTGCTGAAGAAATACGTGATGAGTACTTACCGGCACTACTGAAAAACTACCCAGGTGTACAAAGTAGTGTTGCTGGACGTATTCAAGAAGAAATGGATAGCGTTGCTGAGCAAGTGCGTGATTTTGCTCTTTCAATGATGATTATCTTCGCGTTATTGGCAATCCCACTACGCTCATACTCACAACCATTGATTATTATGTCAGTGATCCCATTTGGGGTTATTGGTGCCATGTTTGGCCATATGATTTTAGGCATGACTATGAGTGGCTTATCAATTTTCGGGATCATTGCTGTAGCCGGTGTTGTTGTAAACGATTCATTAGTAATGGTGGACTTTGTTAATAAAGCACGTGCTGATGGCGTAGCAATAAAAGACGCAGTAATGCAAGCTGGTGCACGTCGTTTTAGAGCGATTATGCTCACCTCAATCACTACCTTTATTGGCGTATTACCAATCATTATGGAAACCAGCTTACAAGCTAAAATTGTCATCCCAATGGCAGTATCACTGGCCTTTGGTGTGTTATTTGCCACGGTGATCACGCTGATCCTGATCCCATGTCAATATGTCGCACTAGAAGATGCTAAACGATTAATTCGTAAATGGCGTGGAAAAGAAGCGCTGGTAGATGGTGAATCAATTCATAGCAAAGTGAATACTATAATAAACCGCTCACCTTTATAAAATTTTATATCCCAACCAACTAGCCCGAGCTGTATACAGTTCGGGCTTTTTTATGCTTATAATAACAATGAAATATAATTTATTCACATAAAATCAACACGATAATAATTTACTTTGTATTTTATCCACGGTAAAAGTAGTACATAAAACAAACTAAAAAACCAAGGAAGCTCATGAAACTCACCTCGAATATGTTTTACCACACTATTTTTATGACAGCTCTACTACTGCTCTCACACACTGCAATTGCAGGCGAACACGCGAAAGAAATGGATGCATTTATTGAACAATTTCATGGTTTCAAACAATTCAATGGCAACGTACTGGTCGCCAAGCAAGGTAAGGTAAGGTTATTTTTGAAAAAAGTTATGGCTACGCCAATTTTGAATGGGACATCAAAAATACTGCCGAGACTAAATTTCGAATAGGCTCAATTACCAAGCAATTCACTGCGTTGCTTATTTTACAGTTAGCGCAGCAGAATAAAATACAGCTTGATGCTCCCCTTGCTACTTACCTACCCGACTATCGCCAAGATATAGGAAATAAAATCACCATTAGGCAAATACTTAATCATACATCAGGACTTAGTAATTATACTCAAACGAAGACCTTCAGAAGTGAATACAGTCGCAACCCTTACAGTGTAGATGAATTTATAAAATTACTGTGTAGTGATGATTTATTGTTTGAGCCTGGCACGCAATTTCGCTATAGCAATTCAGGCTACTTTATTTTGGGCGCCGTGATTGAAAAAGTCACTCAACAACGTTACCAAGATGTACTGCAAGAAAATATTTTTAAACCACTCAATATGCATAACACCGGTTACGATTCGCATGCAAAAATAATCAACCAACGTGCATCTGGTTATAGCAATAACTTAGACGGTTACACTAATGCTGGTTATCTAGATATGTCGATCCCTTATGCAGCGGGGTCAATATACTCAACCGCACGCGATCTCGTTAAGTGGGACCAAGCGCTGTACACAAATAAGCTAATAAATAAAGAACTAAAAAAACAAATGTACACCGTATCTGAACAGCTTAATTACGCACTTGGCTGGGAAGTTAATCAGCTAGATGCTGATAAATATGGTAAACCATTGACACAAGTACAACATGGCGGTGGTATCGAAGGGTTTAATGCATTTATTAGCCGTATTATTGAAGATCAGCTACTGGTGATAATTTTAAATAACACTGGCGGTGCACCAATGACACCTATGACTAAAGGATTAACCAATATTTTTTATGGTAAGCCCTATGACGGTGCAACTGAAAATGTGGATAGCCAACTTTATCATGCCTTGCAAAATGGCGGTATTGCACAGCTTAAAAGCAAATATAATCAATTGGATGAGCAAAAAGTTCCGCTGCGAGAAAGAAGCATAAATTACTTTGGTTATGAATTAATAGCAATGAAAAAACTCGATGCCGCAATCGCAGTATTTGAACTAAATGCTGCTAAATACCCCGATTCTGCTAATACTCACGATAGTCTGGGTGAAGCGTATTTAACTGCTAATAAACCCGTACTTGCATTAAAAAGTTACCAGCGCGCCCTTGAATTAAACCCCGACAGTGAAAGCGCAAAGCAAGCAATTATAAAACTACAATAATTCTAAAAAGTCGCGTTATATTATTTAAAATCTGCAACATTAAACTCGCTTATGCTACGAACATAAGCGAGTTAGTAGTTTATAATTTCAAGTAATTAGTCATCAAGAACACTAGGTTCAAGTATACCTTTATCAATTAGTTGGCTTATCATCGTACGTGCTTTTTCTCTGCATATATCACGTAATAAACGCACTGCAGGCGTTATTGATTGACGGCTTGGACAAATTAACCACAGCTCACCACAGGTATGCTGGTAATTATTCATCACTGTAACTACCCTATCGTTAAGAAGATCATCAGCAATATCTAATGCCGATTTTACGGCAAGCCCTTTGCCAGCAACACACCAGCGCCTGACTAAATCACCATCATTTGAGGCACGCTTGCCTTGCATTTTTACTTTGTATTTTTTTTGCCCATTGGTAAATTCCCAAACATTATTGATAATATCTTGCAGTTGATAAAATAACCCTTGATGCTGTGCTAAATCATCTGGATACATAGGCGCACCATAACGTTTTATATAGTCAGGTGAGGCGCATAATAAACGTGGAATATTACAAATTTTAAACCCGTAAACATTGGCATCAGTTGGCGAGCCATAACGCAGTGCTATATCCACCGAATCTCGGTAGAAATCCACGTTACTATCACTAATATGTGTGCGCAGGCTCACCTTCGGGTAACTATCCATAATTTCATCAATCCAAGGGATAACTAAATTACGGCCAAGATCAGAAGATAATGCAACCCTTAACTCACCTTCAACCTCATCATGTTCGCCTTTTAGGTTCTGCCGAGCTTGCTCAAGTATCGCTATTGCTTGCTCACACTGTGGGATATAGCGCTCCCCTGCGGCAGAAAGCCTTAGATGACGTGTTGTACGCACAAATAGGTCTACACCTAATGTTGATTCCACCCGTTTGATAGCAGCACTGGCGGTTGCTGTACGCATATCAAGTTTTGCCGCTGCAAGGGTAATACTTTTAAATTCAGCAACTTTCAAAATAAGTTTTAAATCGTCAATCTGCATATTATCTAAATATATTTGATAATGATTCAATAATTATGCTGTTTATCAAAAGTAATGCAAGCGCTATCATCTGCCTCATTCAAGGGCTTTGATTAAATAAAGCTATTCGCTACAGGAACCAATTATGACACACCCGATTATTACCGACTTAGAAGCGCGTTACACAGCAAAAAAATATGATGCAACTAAACGTGTATCGGCAGAAGATTTAGCTGTGATCTATCAAGCCATGCGTTTATCTCCGTCATCAATTAATTCGCAGCCATGGAAATTCATTGTTATTGAGTCTGAGCAAGCAAAACAACGTATGCATGATACTTTCGCTAACAAGTTTCAATTTAATCAGCCGCATATTAAAACTGCATCACACATTATTTTGTTTGCTTACAACCCGAAATACACCAGAGAAGATTATGCAAAAGTGATTGACACTGATATCGCCAATGGCCGTACGCCAGCAGAAAATCGCGAGCAAGCCTTTGGCGCATACGCATTTGTTGACTTAAATACTGACGCATCTGGCAATAATGCCGCATGGACCAAAACACAAACTTACCTTGCACTTGGTAATACTATGCATGCTGTTGCGCGCTTAGGTATTGATTCAACACCAATGGAAGGCGTAGATAGCGCGCTAATTAGTGAACTTTTTGCGGATGAGTTAGATGGTTATATTTGTGAAGTCGCACTTGTCATTGGTTATCACGAAACACAAACCGACTATAATGCAAAGCTTCCAAAATCACGTTTGAGTCAAGATCAAATTATTCAAGTGGTTTAAGTTTTACATTACCGGTTACGAAGAGCCTGTTACAGGCTCACTTTAACAAGCTTTTGGCATTATTGCCTCTGCTATGTGCTCTCTTTAGCAGCTCCACAAACAATTTTTTCTTCGCCAAGATGATATATATTATTTATTGCTACATAGGCGCCAGATACAACGCCTGTAATAGGGACTAATAATATCCCACTAATTGAATAGTAGGTATTGGTATCCTCAAAGCCATTAATTATTTTTAATGTCTTACGGTCAGAAGATATTTCACATTTATTGACTGCTGACATGTCCTTAGTTGGTACAACGATACAGCCTGATAACATCGTCAAAGTAAAACATATAGTCGTAACTAATTTCATCTTGTAACATCCTCGTTTTTAATTGTCATATAGAAACCATAAAAATTAATATTTATAGATTGTTGGGTAACTATCTTATAAATACTTTACTAAACAAAGTATGCGCTCCACGCAACCTGTTAGTAAATAATGGTAAAAAATTTTTATCTAAGAAAACCGCTTTTTACAGGCTTGCCTCCATAACTCCCCGCAAACCTTGCACATATAAATCAAGCTTATAGGTTCAATTTTCACTAATAAACATGCACATCAGACACAATACTATGCACCGTTTTATATTGAGGAAACTTATCTAAAATTTTCTTGCAATAACAATAGCATAGATGGGCAACTTACTTTAGCAGTGATTCTGTTAAAGAAATCAAATAAAAACCAATAAAGAAACTATTAATTTAACAAAGGTAATGAATTGCAATCAAATTGTAAGCAGTAATGTATTTAGAAAAGTAACTTATTCAGTTAATTATTATATTTAATTCAGGTATAGAAACAACGTCAAACCATAGTATATAATAGTACAATTAAAATTAACTTTGATAAAAATCAAATTTAGATGTCTTAAATATGGCTGTTACGACTCATATTAATTATTTTTATATGGAGCCTAAAACCCGTAAAATCTAATTACAAAGCATTAAAAAAGTATTTTTGTACAATGTTACTTTTTAGGCTAATTAAAGAGTTTTAAATAGATCAATGACAACCACATTACTAGATCACACTCATTTAAAAGTATCATTGAATGATATTTAGAACTGATCGTTATCAGTACACAAATCCACCCGGTTATTGCAGCATGCTATTAAATACTGCAATAAATATAAAATATTTATATAGGTACACGATGATCAGAAATATAAAAATAGGCATGCGCTCAGCCTTGGCATTTGGGATTTGGGATTTTGGGTTTGATTACTCTGATTCTAGGGGTATTTTCCATTATGCAATTATCAAAATTGAACTCTATATCAGATGTCATTAGCCTGCATCGAATTCCAGCACTCACAACAGCGGTTGAGTTAGAACGATACTCAATGCATACACAGCTATTGATTACTGAACTTTCTGACACTAAAACTCAACAAGAACGAAATGATATACAACGACAATTAGACAAAGAAGAACGTGACTATAAAAGTGCAGAAAAACGCATGGCAGCTTTAGTTCGTTCAGATGAGGCGAAGAGGCAACTTGATAACGTTATAAATTTGCATGATGAATTTACTGCAACATTTACTAAGTTGTTTCGACTTTATGAGCAACAAAATGAAGAGGAAGCGTTAACTTTTCGACGTAAAAAAGTTATGCCAGCTGCTGAGCTGTTAATATCTGAATTAGAGAAATTATCTCAATATCAAATTCTTCGAGCTAATCAGATAAATGATGAAGCAACGCAAACATACCTTAATTCAAAAGCAGCACTTATTAGTGGCATTGTGATTACTTTAATGTTGCTTAGTGTTATTGCTTTCTTTTACAGCCGCAGCTTAACACTCCCGTTACGTTACGTTATGCTGTTGCAGTTGCAAGACGCGTGGCCAAAGGCGATTTAACTGAAAGAATTAATGATTCTCACAGCGATGAAGCGGGTGAAATGCTTCAAGCATTAGCTGACATGCAAAATCAATTACGCGAAACACTTTCACAAATTGGTGGGTCGTCTCAGCAACTGGCTACAACCTCTGAACAGTTAACGGTTGTAACTAACCAGTCTACACAAATTGCAACCCAACAAAGAGATCAGCTAGAGCAGGCAGCTACGGCGGTTAATGAACTAACAGCAGCCATTGAAGAGGTTGCGCGTAGTGCAAACTCTACGAGTGACAATGCTGAGGTTGCGGATGAAAAAGCACAGTTAGGCCAGGCTAAAATAAACGAAACCATCAAAACAATAGGTTCATTGGTTTCAGAGATCCAAAACTCAGCAGCTGGTATTACCACCTTAGCCGCAAATATAAAAAATATAGAGTCAGTACTTGATGTGATTAGAGCGATAGCAGATCAAACGAATCTGTTAGCGTTAAATGCCGCTATCGAAGCTGCATGCGCTGGAGAGAGTGGTCGCGGTTTTGCTGTCGTAGCTGATGAAGTAAGAGCTCTTGCTCATCGAACACAAGAATCTACTAAAGAAATTGAGCAAATGATTCAGACTGTTCAGTCAGAGACAAGCCAAGCTGTTGTGAATATGAATAACAGTAATCAACTAGCTGAAGGTACGCTGCTGATAGCAAATGATGCAGGAGCGGCATTTAGCGAAATAACCGGTTTGATAAGTCAAATTAGTAATCAAAATATAACTGTTGCTAGCGCTGCTGAAGAGCAAACAACCGTTGCAAGAGAAGTAGATAAAAATTTAGTTTATATTCGCGACTTATCAATTCAAAGCTCTGATGGTTCGGAACAAACGAATGCTTCTAGTACTGAGCTTGCAAAATTAGCAGAGCAACTCAATAACCTTGTATTACGATTTACTATTTAACTAATCAAATGTAAAAATTTACGAATTT
>NZ_JACJEW010000051.1:7068-27749 GCF_014164315.1 Pseudoalteromonas sp. SG44-1 | reverse complement strand
TTGGTCAGGAAAGTCACGAGATTGGTCAATGATAAACGAAGTAAATTTGAATCCTGAGAAAAAAGAAGAAATGCGGGCGGCATAAAATTTAACTTGAGGCGACAACTAACTTGAAAAACTCCGTACCCTCGCTAACTTTTATAACCCCAAAAACAAAAAACCCAGCAGAAGCTGGGTTTTTGAAATTCTTGATAACGTAAATATTAACGTTTTGAGAACTGTGGACGCTTACGCGCTTTCTTAAGACCCACTTTCTTACGCTCAACTTTACGTGCATCACGAGTAACGAAACCTGCTTTACGAAGTTGTGGACGTAGTGACTCGTCAAACTCCATAAGTGCACGAGTGATACCGTGACGGATAGCACCAGCTTGACCAGTAGTACCACCACCAGCAACGGTGATGTAAAGATCAAACTTTTCAGTCATATCAACAAGCCCTAAAGCTTGACGAACAACCATGCGTGCTGTTTCGCGACCAAAATACTCTTCTAAAGAGCGATTGTTGATTACGATGTTACCAGTGCCTGGGCGTAAGAATACGCGAGCACTTGAACTTTTACGACGACCTGTACCGTAGTATTGATTTGCCATGTTAGTGCTCCTTAAATGTCTAGAACCTGAGGCTGTTGTGCAGCATGGTTGTGCTCAGTACCTGCGTAAACTTTAAGTTTACGGTACATTGCGCGGCCTAAAGGACCACGTGGCAACATGCCCTTAACAGCCTTCTCGATGATCATTTCAGGCTTTGCAGCTTGAAGTTTATCAAAAGTAGTAGACTTAAGACCACCTGGGAAACCAGAGTGAGCATAGTACACTTTATCTTTGAACTTGTTACCAGTTACAGTAACTTTCTCCGCGTTGATAACGATGATGTAATCACCAGTATCTACGTGTGGAGTGTACTCAGCTTTGTGCTTACCGCGTAGGCGATGAGCGATTTCAGTAGCGATGCGACCTAAAGTTTTACCTTCAGCGTCAACTACGTACCAGTCACGTTTTACTGTTTCTGGTTTAGCAACAAACGTTTTCATTTATAAAAATCCAATGTTTTTCAATTAAAACCACAGGTAATTATTATTAATTACCGCTCTAAATGTTTGCTCCAACCCCTTCGAGTTTAAGACTTTTGCGCCATTCAAAAGAGGCTAATCTAATGAAGGCAATAGAACGCAACGTGGCAGACGCGGGAGTATACCAGCACTTTTACCACATTGCTACTCGACGGTTGTTTTTTCCACAAGAAAATTGTTCGATAAGCGATAAAATTAAAAACTGTACTTGTGTTAAGTTAAGTACAGTTTTGATTTGTGTCTAACTTACGACTTATAACTTACAGCTACATTAAACCAAATGCTCTCTTGCTAAGTATTCTAACGACTGCATTTCTTGCAATCGACTAATACAACGTCTGAACTCAAAGTTAAGATTGCCTTGCGTGTAGAGTTCCGTAATCGGTTTTTCAGCAGAAATAATAAGTGTGACGTGGCGTTCGTAAAACTCATCGACTAACGCAATAAAGCGTCTGGCGGCATCATCGTTATTTTGGCCAAGCTGTTTTACGTTCGATAAAATAACAGTGTTATATAAACGGCTTATTTCCATATAATCGACTTGGCTACGTGCGGTTTCACACAACTGAGAGAAATCAAACATCACAATACAATCAGCGACCTTACGGGTTTTGATCATTCGCCCTTCAATTTCGATGGGGTGATCGAGTTTACCAGGCTCTGGAGATAACTTATCAAAATACTCAAACAGATTTTTATCGGCTTGTTCATCTAATGGGCTATGAAATATCTCTGCTTGCTCTAAAGTACGCAATCGGTAATCAATGCCAGAATCCACATTCACAATCTCAGTGTTTGCATTAACAAGTGCAATTGCAGGTAAAAAGCGAGCACGCTGCAAACCATTTCGATATAACTCATCAGGTATAATGTTAGACGTTGCCACTAACACAATGCCGCGCGCAAATAAGGCTTCCATTAAACCACCAAGCAGCATGGCATCAGTAATGTCTTGCACAAAAAATTCATCAAAGCAGATAATGTCGGTTTCAGCTTTAAAAATATCAGCCACAACTTCTAAGGGATTAGCCGTTTTGTCTAATTTTTTTAGCTCTTCGTGAACACGGTGCATAAAACGATGAAAATGCACGCGCATCTTGCGTGTTCCCGGCAGCGCCTCATAGAAGGTATCAACCAAATAGGTTTTACCACGCCCTACTCCCCCCCAAAAATACAAACCTTTTATAGGCGCCGTGCTATTTTTATTAAATAGTTTAGAGAACCAGCCTTTAGCTGCGGGCTTTTGTGCTGTTAAGTCATCGAAAAGCCTTTGTAGATGACGTACTGCATTTTCTTGTGCAGCATCGTAAACAAAGTCTTCACGCTGTAAATCTTGTTGGTACTTTTGCCAAGGAGTCATAGATAGTTACAATAAAACACGGTTTAATTTACGCAATATGTTAACACGCATCGTAACTCGGGGTATATTAGCAGCAACAGGATTTATTCTTGAGTACGCAATCTAGGCGTTATTTTATTTTTATGTATTAATTCCCAAAGGGGTAGAATTATGGGTACAGTTACTTGGATCGGCATTATTGTTATTGTGGCAGTAGCTGCATTTTTCCTTGGCGCCTTCGTCACTAAAAAGCAATTTAAGCAAGATGAATTAGAGCAACAAGCAGAACAAGCTAAAAATGCATTAGAGCAATACCGTCAAGATGTTGCAGATCATTTAGCAAGCACTGGTAGACTCGTCAACAAAATGAAAGACAACTACGACCAATTGTTAAATCATGTTGATGAAACTAACAAGCTGCTATTAGCTGATAAAAAACAGCATCCTAACGAACCATTCTTTTCTAAAGAAACGACAGAGCAGCTACAACGCTCACTAAAAGAACGCCAAAGTGACCGTTCATCGGCACATGCTCAACCGGCTGATTATGTATCAGGTGAATCAGGCTTATTCGCTGGCGAACCAAAAGTAGCCGAGCCTGACAAAGTTTAATTAAGGTTTCAGAAATTTCTAAAGCTTCTTGATGAACTTTTTTTTGACCCCATAGTCTGTTTATAAAGCAGCTTATGTTTTACATGCATTTCAAAACATTCCAAAAGAGCGAACCTACTTTAAAATGTTTTGAACTAAATTGATAAAAGGCTGCTTATGCAGCCTTTTTTGTTTGTGCTTTTTCCTGTGATGTGGAGTAAACCCTGACTATGAAAATGAAATTATCGTTAATCAGTGCAGCAATGTTATCTGCCAGTTTATTATTAACCCCTGCAGTATCAATGGCTAAGATGCCTATCGCAGTCAATGGTCAACAATTACCGACGTTAGCGCCGATGCTAGAACAAATAACACCAGGCGTTGTTAGTATCCAAGTCTCCGGTTCAAAGGAAGTCCGTCGTCGCGCTGATCCGCTTGATTTCTTTTTTGGCAATCCGCAACCGCGTAGCCAAAAGCGTGAATTTAGTGGTTTAGGCTCAGGCGTTATTATTGACGCCAAAGAAGGCTACGTCGTTACCAATAACCACGTAGTTCAAGATGCTGAAAAAATGTTGGTTACTCTTGAAGATGGTCGTGAATACGAAGCAACTAAAATCGGTAGTGATAAAGAATCAGACATCGCGTTATTAAAAATTGATGCCGAGGATTTAGTCGCCGTTAAACTGGCAAACTCAGATCAACTACGAGTGGGTGATTTTGCAGTAGCAATTGGTAACCCATTTGGTTTAAGTCATACCGTTACCTCAGGGATTGTTAGTGCAATGGGGCGCAGTGGTTTAAATATTGAAGGTTATGAAGATTTTATTCAAACCGATGCTGCTATTAACCAAGGTAACTCAGGTGGTGCGCTAGTTAACTTAAACGGTGAGCTAATTGGTATTAACACGGCCATTTTAGGTGCATCGGGTGGCAATGTTGGTATCGGCTTTGCAATCCCATCCAATATGATGAAAAATCTTGTTGACCAAATTATTGAACATGGTGAAGTACGCCGTGGCTCACTAGGTATTTCTGGGCGTCCACTGGATGCAGGCCTTGCTAAAGCACAACAGCTTGATGTAAAACAAGGCGCTTATGTTATGCAAGTAATGGATGATTCTGCCGCCAGTGAAGCGGGTATTAAAGCTGGTGACGTAATTATTAGTATTGATGGTAGTGAGATCAGCGGCTTCCATGAACTGCGCAGTAAAATTGCCACCCTCGGTGAAGGCAGAAAGGTAAAATTAGGTATTTATCGTGATGGCAAAGTACAAACCGTTAAAGTGACCCTTGATGGCGCATCAGCACTAACCGCAGCCGGTGATGAACTACACCCAGCCTTCCAGGGTGCAACACTTGAAAACACCCAAAAGAATGGAAATAAAGGGGTTGAGGTGACAACTGTTGATCCGCGTTCACCAGCAGCTAGAGTCGGCCTTGAAGAAGGCGACGTGGTAATGCAAGTAAACCGTCAGCGTGTTGAAACAATTAGTGACATGAATAAGATCATCGAAAACACTAAAGGTAACATCGTGCTTGGAGTACAACGCGGTCGTGAATCGGTATTTGTTTTAATTCAATAAAATAAATATTAGGTAAATCGCATAAATAATAGCAGTGGTACTTGCCGCTGCTATTTTTTTTGTGCCATCATTAGAAGATCGCTCATTAAGAATAAGAACATTGTGCTGAAATTTTTTAAGTTTGTCCTTCCCCCGCTATTTGCCGGACTCGGTATCGCATTTTTGGTAGTATTTTTTAGCCCAAATATGCGTGCAACGCTGTTACCCAATGTCCCCTTACCAAGTGCTATGAGTATTGACCATTTGAGCTTTGCCGATGCAGTACAGCGCGCAGCGCCATCTGTTGTGACAATCATTTCTGAGAGCATTTCAAAGGAACCTCGTTATAAACGGCAAAACACCGTGCAAGAACTTGGCTCCGGTGTGATCATGTCAAGTGATGGCTATATTCTTACCAACTATCATGTGATCAATAATGCTGATCAAATTATGGTGCTGCTTACTGATGGCCGCCGTTATTTTGATGTTCAGCTCATCGGCTTTGATACCATCACCGACTTAGCACTGTTGAAAATTAACGTTGAGCACTTGCCAGTTATCCCAATTAGTGAGCGTTTTACGCCTCGCGTGGGTGATGTGGTGCTGGCGATTGGTAATCCGCTGAATCTAGGGCAAACAATCACCCAAGGGATCATCAGTGCCACGGGTAAACAAAAAATTACCGATAGTCCTTATAATAGTCTGCTACAAATGGATGCGGCAATTAATGTCGGCAACTCAGGTGGCGCACTGGTAAACTCTAATGGCGACTTGGTTGGGATCACCTCAGCACAATTTAAAACCCGAGAGAACCTCGATATCCAAGGCATATTCTTCGCCGTACCGTACTCGTTAGCAAAAGAGGTAATGGATAAACTGATCCGTCATGGTCGTGTTGTGCGTGGTTACTTGGGCTTCACAGGTACTGCCGTTGATAGTACCGGTAAAGAAGTGAGCGATAAGTTCACCCCTATTGCTGGATTGCGTATAACCAACCTAGATCCATTAGGTCCAGCATGGCAAGCTGGTATTAAAGAACAAGATATTGTGATTAAAATTGGCGGTGAAGATGTCACTAACCCACAAAAAACCTTAACCAGAATTGGTAATTCAGAGCCGGGCCATGAAATAGAATTTGAACTTTATCGAAATGGAAAAGTACTAAAAGTGATGGTGAAGGTTGCAGAGTTAGAGACTAAACTATAATTTTAGTTGCAAGGTAAAAGGTAAAAGGTAAAAGGTAAACAAGGTTTTCGCTTGAACCTTGTTACCTGAACCTTTCAACTCGTATTTAACTACTTCGGCGTTTGATGTTTGCACCTAACGCGCTGAGTTTATCTTCAATCCGTTGATAACCACGATCAACGTGGTAAATTCGGTCAACAACCGTTTCACCTTGTGCCACAATCCCCGTTAAAATTAGGCTCGCTGATGCACGTAGATCGGTTGCCATTACTTGTGCGCCACTCAAACTCTTAGTGTCACCACAAATTGCCGTATTCCCCTCTAAACGAATGTTAGCACCCATACGTTGTAGTTCTGGCACATGCATAAAACGGTTTTCAAAAATCGTTTCGGTAATGGTTGCGCTGCCATTAGCTACTACATTTAACGCAGTAAACTGCGCTTGCATATCGGTAGGGAAACCTGGGTGTGGCATGGTTTTAATATTAACGGCTTTGAGCTCACGGCCACGCATATCAAGATAAATACTATCTTTATGTACTTCAATCAACGCATTAGTTGCACGCAATTTTTCAATCACAGGCTCTAAACTATGAAAATCGGTAAGCTTACATAGCACTTCGCCACCCGCCATTGCTGCGGCCACTAAAAATGTGCCAGTTTCAATCCGATCTGGCAAGATGCGATGCTCACAACCATGCAGCTTTTCAACACCTTCAATTTCAATACGGCTAGTGCCTGCACCGCTAATTTTTGCGCCCATTGCTGTTAAGCAAGCAGCTAAATCTATAATCTCTGGTTCACGCGCCGCGTTTTCTAATACGGTTTTGCCGTCAGCTAAGGTTGCGGCCATTAATAAATTTTCGGTCGCGCCAACGCTGACCATTTCCATGTAGATTTCAGCACCTTTTAAACGCCCATCTACCTTTGCATTGATATAACCATTTTCAACGCTAATAACAGCGCCCATGCGCTCCAAACCTTGAATATGAATATCAACCGGGCGAGCACCAATTGCACAACCACCAGGAAGCGATACTTGTGCTTGACCAAAACGAGCAACCAATGGACCTAATGCTAATACTGACGCACGCATTTGTTTGACTAACTCGTAAGGGGCCAATGTTTTATCAACTTTGCCACCATCAATAACGAGCTGTTCGCCGTGCCAGTGTATTTCTGCGCCGAGGGTTTTTAATAATGCTTCAGTAGTGCCGATATCACGTAAACGAGGAACATTATTAAAGGTACTTTTACCGTCAGCTAATAATGCTGCAAACAAAATAGGTAAAGCGGCATTTTTAGCGCCAGAGATAGTGACTTCACCGGCAAGTCCGGTTCCACCCTGAATTACAAATTGATCCATGAGGAAACCTTTTTTATTGAGGTAAAATGAATTTTTGTTCGCGCTTCCACTCAGTAGGTGTAAATGCACGGATCGAAACTGCGTGGATTGTGCCGTCAGAAATGGTGTTCATCAACGGACCATATACCAGCTGTTGTTTTTTCACTCGGCTTAACCCATCAAAACAATCGCCGACTGCGATAACTTCATAATGACTACCGTTGGCTTTCACATGTACTTCAGCTAATTGCAATTCGTCGCGCAATAAGGTTTCGACTTGGCTTGTTTCCATAACTCTCACTCAAATAGGTTGGTAACCTGTCCCAACTGCATCAACTTTTGCAGTTGTTCAGGAATATTTTGCAATTCAAGGTGAACACCTTGCTGCTTTAATTCTGCGAAAGAGTGAATTAACCAAGCTAAGCCCGCCGTGTCAACCCTAGACACCTCAGAAAGGTCAAAATACCAGTTTTTATGGCTAGTTTGTGAGTTTTTATTCAGAAGTCGTTCAGCGGAAATTGAATTTCGAGTCAATTCACCACTGACTCGATAGTGCTGTTCGTCAAGCTGAGTAACCGTTACTTTACTCATTACCGCCGTCACCTCTAAATTGCACTGGCAACTTACTTTTCTGTTCAAGTAGGTCACTTACATGGTTAATACCTTGCTGGCGCAAAATGCCTTGAAATTCACTTTGCTTGGCATCTAATAAACTAATGCCCTCAGCAACCATGTCATAAGCACGCCATTCGCCATCGCGATCTTCACGTACTTTAAAATCAATTTTAATTTCCGGCTTACCTGGCTCGACAATTTTGGTTTTCACTAATACAAGGTCTTGTCCTGCAAACTCTTTGCTTGCACCAAACTCTACTTTTTGGTTGGTGTATTGGGTAAACACGCCAGCATAAGTGGCGATTAAGTATTCTTGAAACACATCAATAAAGTGTTTGATATCCTCAACCGCTTGCTTTTGCTCAGCAGGATCTTTAATCGCACGCACTTTTGATACATGACTTCCTAATACACGCAGTGCAGCATATTTATAATCAATGTAAGGCATCAACTCTTCTTTGACGATAACCCGTAGATGCTCTTTATCTTTTTCGATTAAAGGCTGGTCACGAGTAATACGTTGAAAAGTATTATCAGATACTTGGCGGACCATTTTATATGGGTCTGTTAAATCGACCGCATCGCTTGCTACGCTAATGGCACTGAAAGTCAGCGCAACTAAAATTAAAAATTTCTTAAACATAATTACTTACTCGCCGCCTTGATTGAATAAAAATTGCCCGATTAACTCTTCAAGCACCAATGCTGATTTCGTGTCAGTGATATAGTCGCCATCATTTAAGGCTTTGCTTTCAACACCAAATAACTCGTCTAACCCTAAGTTTTTATCATTACTTGTTACCGCAACACCTAAACACGCTTGTTCAGCTGATTTTGGGGCAATGACAGGGTTAATCCCTAAATATTGCTCACCTAGGATGCCTGATGTCAAAATTGAAACTGAGCTGGTATCTGAAAAACGACATTTATATTGCGCATCAATCGTCATATCAACAACTGGCACAAATTCTTGTGGGTGAATTGAAATACCCTCAACTCGACCAACCACTACACCACCTACTTTAATCGGCGCACGTGTTTTTAATGAACCAATGTTTTCAAACTTGGCTTTCAATAAGTAAGTTTCGCCGTTGCCGCTGATCCCTGCATTGGCAACTTTTAACGCCAACATAGCAAAAGCTGCTATGCCTAGCGCAACAAAAAAACCAACTAAAATTTCTAATTTCCGTGAATTCATTATCTATACCTTTATTAGCTAGTAAACATTACCGCTGTCAAAATAAAATCAAACCCTAAAACAGCCAAAGATGAGTGTACAACTGTCTCTGTTGTTGCTTTACTGATCCCTTCAGAGGTCGGTATACAATCGTAGCCTTTATAAAGCGCAATCCATGTAACCACGATGGCAAATACAAAACTCTTGATCATGCCATTTAAAATATCTTGCTGAAACGATACTTGTGACTGCATGATTGACCAAAAACTCCCCGTATCTACACCCAACCAATCAACACCCACTAAATGAGCACCAATAATTGCAACTGCTGAAAATATTAACGCCAGTAATGGCATACTGATAAAGCCCGCCCAAAAGCGTGGCGCGATAATACGTTTAAGAGGGTCAATGGCCATCATTTCAAGACTTGATAACTGCTCAGTCGCTTTCATTAAACCTATTTCAGCGGTTAATGCACTACCAGCTCGCCCGGCAAACAATAATGCTGTAACAACAGGGCCTAACTCTCTGAGTAAACTCAATGCTACTAATGGACCTAAGCTGTCCTCTGCACCATAACCAACTAGTACGGTGTAGCCTTGCAACGCCAATACCATACCAATGAATAATCCCGACACCATGATAATCAATAGTGACTGCGAGCCGACCATATATAATTGTCGTATTAAAAGCGGCGTGCCTTTTCTAAAATTAGGCAAACTCCATAACGCACCTATCAACATCTGAGTGGAGCGACCAAGTGCAGCAAATCGTCCTAACGTTTTATGACCTAGCATTTGCAAAAAATCAAACATCAGCGGCGCCCTCCCAGTAATTCTTGTTGATAAGGTTGAGCAGGAAAATGAAACGGCACTGGGCCATCAGATAATCCTTTTAAGAACTGCTGAACTAGGGCCGATTCATGATTACGCATTTCATCCGGTGTACCGCTACCAATAACGCCTTGATCGGCAATAATGATAACGTGATCGGCAATGCTCATCACTTCTGTTACATCGTGAGTTACGATTAATGATGATAATCCAAGCACTTGATTAAGCGATTTAATCAACTTAACTAATACCCCCATGGAAATTGGGTCTTGGCCTGCAAATGGCTCATCATACATAATTAATTCAGGATCAAGTGCGATTGAGCGCGCTAATGCAGCACGACGTGCCATACCACCTGACAGCTCAGAAGGCATTAGATCTTGTGCGCCACGCAAGCCAACAGCTTGTAATTTCATTAGCACCACAAGGCGAATTAAATCTTCACTTAGACGAGTGTGTTCACGCAGCGGAAAAGCGATATTGTCAAATACTGACATATCGGTAAATAATGCGCCGCTTTGGAACAACATACTCATTTTGGTTCGCGCCGCATAAAGCTCTTTGCGCGACATGGCAGGAATGTTATTACCTTCGAATAAAATAGTGCCGCTATCTGGTTTTAATTGACCACCAATTAAACGCAACATGGTGGTTTTACCAATTCCGCTTGGTCCCATAATTGCCGTAATTTTTCCTTTCGGGACACTAAAGCTCATATTTTTATATATGCAGCGATTGCCCCTAGAAAAGCTTACATCCTTGATTTCTACTATTGGTTGCGACAAGTCGCTCTCCATTACTATTTTCACTAGTTCACCTATTTTAAGCGTTTTTACAGCAAGATGGAAAAAACAAATCGTAAAATTTTGTAATATTCTATGTAATAGCGCTGCAAACCTTACAGCAGTAGGCTTAACCGTCGCTTAAATAATTATTCTCAGTCCAAATCAGGCCATAATCTAACAAGCTACGCAGATTCTTTTATTTATACTTTCAGGTTGGCTTTTGTTACTATTTGCAGTCATCTCATTTTGAATAATTGGCGTAACGTAATGGTGACTTCTTTTGTCATTTTAATTCTCGGATTTGCAGCTCTAGTTTGGAGTGCGGATCGCTTTGTTTATGGTGCTGCGGCACTGGCAAAAAATTTCGGTGTTCCTACTCTTATTGTTGGCTTAACCGTTGTTGCGATGGGCTCGTCAGCCCCTGAAATGATGGTCTCAGCATCAGCTGCGCTTGCCGGTAAAACTGACACTGCCGTGGGTAACGCCGTTGGCTCAAATATCACTAATATTTTACTTGTTTTAGGTATTACCGCGCTATTGCGCCCACTCTCAGTATCATCAATGACATTAAAACGCGAAATGCCGCTTGTACTACTAGTGTCAATCGCTGCCTGGTATGTATTTTCTGATAACTACTTTTCATTTGCTGAGGGCGTTGCATTAATCATTGGCTTTGTGGTCTTTATTGCGGGCTTAGTTATTATTTCTATTCGCGCTAAAAACCAAGCTGATGACCCATTTGTAAGTGAAGCCTGTGAAGACGTACCAGATAACGTGCCCACCAAATCGGCTTTATTTTGGTTAATTATTGGTATGATATTACTGCCTGTCAGCTCACATTTTTTAGTTGGCTCAGCAGTTGATATAGCCAAATACTTTGGCCTAAGTGATTTAGTAATAGGGTTAACCATTATTGCTATTGGCACCAGTTTGCCTGAGCTGGCAGCCTGTATTGCTGGGGTATTAAAAAACGAAGATGATTTAGCACTGGGTAATATTGTTGGCTCAAATATATTTAACATTTTAGCTGTGTTGCCACTGGCTGGGATTATCAACCCTTCAATTATTGATCCTTCAGCTGCAAACCGTGATGCCTTAATAATGATTGGTGCCACCATAGCCCTTATTGCTATGTCCTTGAGTTTTAGGGGCACAAGACGCATTAATAGAGTTGAAGGTGGCCTGTTATTGGTCGCGTTTTTAATCTATCAAGGTTATATTTTCAGCCAAGTTGCTTAATGCTAGCCACAAAATGGATAACACAATGACGCAGTTAAATTTTATTGAACAAGGTAAGCGGGTGCTAGAAATAGAGCGCCAAGCACTGCTTGATATAACCCAATATCTAGACGAAAACTTTAATCAAGCTTGCCAATTGATGTATCAATGTCACGGTAGGATCATAGTAGTCGGTATGGGGAAATCAGGGCATATTGGTAATAAAATTGCTGCAACACTGGCAAGCACTGGCACGCCTGCGTTTTTTGTCCATCCGGGTGAAGCAAGTCATGGTGATTTAGGGATGATCACTCGTGATGACGTGGTTATGCTTATTTCAAACTCAGGCGAAACCAGCGAAGTACTGAATATTATTCCGGTTATTAAACGTATTGGCGCAAAAATGATCGCCATGACAGGTAACCCTGAATCATCAATGGCAAATTGGGCTGATGCTCATGTATGCATCAAAGTAAGTCAAGAGGCCTGCCCATTAGGACTCGCTCCGACTGCAAGCACGACTGCAACACTTGCGATGGGTGATGCAATAGCCGTTGCTCTGCTAGAAACCCGTGGCTTTACCGCCGATGACTTTGCGCTATCGCATCCTGGTGGTAGCTTAGGTAAACGTTTACTATTGTGTTTAAAAGATATTATGCACAGTGGCCCAGCAACGCCTATGATCAATGATAAGCAATGTATCAAAGATGCATTAATCGAAATGTCGGCAAAAGGCTTAGGTATGACAGCTATTGTTGATGACACAGGGCAACTTGCAGGGCTTTTTACTGATGGTGATTTACGGCGAATTTTAGAGCAACGAATAGATATTCACAGTACTTTGATAAGCACTGTCATGACCCGCTCTTGCACTACTGCAACTGCTGATATGCTTGCCGCCGAGGCACTCAATATCATGGAGAATAAGCGTATCAATGGCTTAATTGTAGTTGATGATAAACACCACCCTATTGGTGCTCTTAATATGCAAGATTTGCTCAAAGCAGGAGTTTTATAATGCAGTTTGCTGACTTATATCAGCCACTTTCAGATGATGCTCGCGAGCGAGCACAAAAAATCAAACTCCTGATCTGTGATATCGATGGGGTGTTTTCAGATGGTCGTATTTATCTTGGTAACCAAGGTGAAGAACTCAAAGCGTTTAATACTAAAGATGGCTTTGGTATCAAAGCACTGATCAATAGCGGTTTTGAAGTTGCCGTGATCACCGGTCGTCATTCACAGATAGTTCAGCAACGGATGACTAGCCTGACAGTACCGCATATTTACCAAGGCCAAGAAAACAAGTTGCAAGCTTATCAACAGCTCAAGGATAAATTGCAGTTAAGCGATGAACAAATCGCTTACATAGGCGATGACGGACCTGACTTGCCGGTAATGGAATTGGTTGGTTTTGCGGTGGCAGTAAATGATGCGCATCCACTAATCAAACGCATTTCACATTATACAACCATGCTACCTGGTGGCTTTGGGGCGGTGCGTGAACTCACTGATTTATTAATGCTCGAAAATGGTAAATCATTAACCAGCGAAGGCACGAGCTCATGAATAGTGCGCGTTTAATATTATGCGTATTATTTGTCGGCTGCATGGTATGGCTGTGGTATCCGTATTTTTATCAAAGTACCGCCATAAAACAACACCAAGAAGATATAATAGCAAAACCTGATTATACTGCGGTGGCATTAAAACAAACCGCATTTGATGAACAAGGTAAAATTAGCCACAAAGTAACAGCTGCAAAAATGGAACTCTACCAACAGTTAGGGTTCACTTACTTTGAACAACCTATTTTTACACTCTATAATCAACAGCAGACGTGGCAAATTAATGCCGATGAAGCCACCTTATATGAAAATCATCAATTAATTTTAGAAGGTAATGTGGTTGCTAAAAACCTGACCAATAATGCCATGATTGAACATATAAACGCAGATAATATTCAGGTTGATATTGAACTACAAACCATGAGTTCAGAACAACCAGTTGAATTAATCGGACCAAATTTAAAAATCACTGGGCGCGGTCTCCATGCCGACTTAAAAGCCGAAGTGGTAGAACTAATTAACCATACGCGAACCATATATTATGACCAATAAATTTGCTCACTTGCTTGTTATACCAAGCTTATTCATTGCTTTTGCAAGCTTTGCTGAAAATACGACACCACCTGCAGATCAAGTCTCTATCAGTGCTGACACGCAGCTTGCCCAACTGAAAGACAATATCGGTATTTTTGAAAAAAATGTTGAAATCATTCATGGTAACCGCCGTATCAAAGCGGATCGACTTGAAGTCCATAAGCGCGAAGATTTAGGCGATAACAAACAACTACTTGTCGCAACTGGCAGTCCGGCTTACTTTGAAGAAAAACAAACTGATGGCACAGTAATGAGTGCCAGTGCTGATGAAGTCCGTTACGATGTCGCTAAGCGCTATTTAACCTTGGTTGGCAATGCACAAGTCACTCAGGCAGGTCAAAAAATCAATGCCAAAAGCATTACCTATGATATGGACCAGCAACTGATCAGTGCTGAAAAAGGCGCAAGCTCAAGCGATCGTGTGCACACCATTTTGGTACCAGTAGACAGTAAAAAAGACAAATCTAAAGGGCAGCCATGAGTACATTAAAAGCTGAATTTCTAGCAAAAAGCTATAAAGGTCGCCAAGTTGTAAAAAGCGTGGGTTTAGAAGTTAGCGCAGGCAGCATTGTTGGCTTATTGGGTCCTAATGGCGCTGGTAAAACCACCACCTTTTATATGATTGTGGGTTTAGTTCCAAGCGACAAAGGTAAAATCAGTATTGATGATAATGACATCACCTTACTGCCAATGCACAGTCGCGCACGGTTAGGGATTGGCTACCTGCCACAAGAATCATCCATCTTCCGTAAATTAACTGTTTATCAAAACCTGATGGCTATTTTAGAAACTCGTAAAGAGCTGAATAAACAAGCCAGAGAAGAAGCGCTCGACAGCTTACTTGATGAGTTTAGCATTCAACATATCCGCGACAGCCAAGGTATGGCATTATCTGGCGGTGAACGTCGTCGAGTTGAAATTGCACGCGCTTTAGCCGCAAACCCAAAATTTATCTTACTTGATGAGCCTTTTGCTGGCGTTGATCCTATTTCAGTGTTAGATATAAAGAAGATTATTGAACACCTTAAAAACCGTGGTATTGGCGTGCTTATTACCGACCACAATGTACGAGAAACCCTTGATGTTTGTGAAAAAGCCTACATAGTTTCTCATGGGGAGTTAATTGCATCAGGTACCCCTGAGCATGTACTCGCCGACCAAACAGTCCGCGATGTTTACCTGGGCGAGCAATTTAGGCTATAAAGCCACGCTCGGCTAAGTATCTGCTAGACTTAACGATGATAACAATAAAAGGATTGTTAGAGATACATGAGGCAATCACTCCAGCTGCGCATGGGCCAGCAACTTACAATGACACCACAGCTGCAACAAGCAATTCGCTTATTGCAACTCAGTACATTGGATCTCCAGCAAGAAATTCAAGAAGCGCTCGACAGCAATCCATTGTTAGAGCTAGAAGAACATGAATATTCAGACGACACGGCTGGTAAAAACGAACAAAAACAAGATAACGATGACTTAACCGTTAGCGCATCAGCAGACGACAAGCCAAGCGAATATGAACAAGAAAGTAGCGAAGCATTAAGTAAAGAGACCTTAAGTGACGAAATGGCTATGGACGTCACCTGGGACGAATACATGAGTGCTGCGCCAAATACGTCATCTGGGCCAATGCCTGAAGATGAGTCAATTTATCAAGGTGCCTCAACTGAAACCTTGCACGAATATCTAATGTGGCAATTACAACTCACACCTTTTAGTCCAACCGATGAAGCCATTGCCATTGCGATTGTTGAAGCCGTTGACGATTCAGGTATTTTAACCTTGAGCTGCGAAGACATCGCAGAAAGCTTAAATCAAGGTAATAACGAAGAAGAAATCGAACTCGACGAAGTGCAAGCAGTGTTAAAACGCATTCAGTTGTTTGACCCTGTTGGTATTGCTGCGCGCAGCCTACAAGAATGTTTATGTATTCAATTAAATCAATTTGATCCTGCAACTCCTTGGATTAGCGAGACAAAAATGATTTTAACTGATCATATCGATTTATTAGCTAGTCGTGACTATCGCACTTTGATGAAAAAGACTAAGCTTAAAGAAGATGAACTAAAAGAAGTAATGACACTGATCCACAGCCTTAACCCAAAGCCTGCGGATACCATAGTACGCGAAGAATCAGAGTATGTTATTCCTGACGTTTCGGTGAAAAAAATTAAAGGTCGCTGGGTGGTTGAACTCAATCCAGACAGCATGCCAAAAATTAGAGTGAACAGCCAATATGCGGCGATGTCACGCTCTGTAAAATCAAGCACTGACAGCCAATTTATACGCTCGCATTTGCAAGAAGCTAAATGGTTTATTAAAAGCCTAGAAAGTCGTAACGAGACGTTACTCAAAGTAACCAACTGCATTGTTAAACAGCAGCAAGGATTCTTTGAGCATGGCCCTGAGGCCATGCGCCCTATGGTACTAAACGACGTTGCCGAAATGGTTGAGATGCACGAATCAACAATTTCTCGTGTAACCACCCAAAAATACATGCATACCCCTCGTGGTATATTTGAGTTAAAATATTTTTTCTCGAGCCATGTAAGTACTGAGAACGGCGGCGAATGCTCATCGACAGCCATTCGAGCATTGATCAGAAAATTGATCAGTGCAGAAAACTCAGCGAAACCATTGAGTGATAGTAAAATTGCAGATATATTGGCAGAGCAAGGTATCAAAGTAGCTAGACGGACTATTGCAAAATACCGCGAGTCACTGGCTATTCCACCGTCAAATCAACGTAAAAGTTTGATTTAAGGCGTAAAATCACAAGAGGAAAATGCTTATGCAACTAAATTTAACTGGTCGTCATGTAGAAATTACTGATTCATTAAGAGACTATGTAAACAATAAGTTTGCCAAGCTTGAAAGGCATTTTGATCATATCAATAATGTCCATGTCATTCTTGATGTAGAAAAGCTAAGCCAAAAAGCAGAAGCCACATTACATGTCAGTGGCGCTGAATTATTTGCCTCAACTGAGCACCAAGACATGTATGCAGCCATTGACGGACTAATCGACAAACTTGACCGTCAGGTAATTAAACACAAAGAGAAGCACGCTCGACACTAACACTATGAAATTAAGCTCACTTATTTGCCAGGACTGCAGTAAAGCTGCGGTCCTTTTTAATAGCAAAAAACGGATCATTGAATTTATCAGCCAATTGGCTCATGAACAACTTCCTCAGCTATCACAACAAGAAATCCTCAACGCACTACTGTCGAGAGAAAAACTAGGTAGTACGGGTATTGGTCGTGGTATTGCTATTCCTCATGGCCGTATGAGTGGTGTTGAAAACCCGCTAGCAATAATTATAGTGAGTGAATCACCGATTGATTTTGATGCGATAGATAATCGCCCAGTTGATATATTTGTAGCTCTCATCGTGCCAGATGGTGATAGCCAACTTCATTTGAAGACGTTAGCCACAATTGCTGATAAACTCAACGACAAAGATTTTTGTAAACAACTACGTAGCGCAAAAACAGACCAAGATTTGTATCACGTAATTGCTGCGCAATCGTAGCCAAATGAAGGAGAATTTACATGGAGTTAATCATCATCAGTGGGCGTTCTGGCTCAGGTAAATCTGTTGCTCTGCGTGTAGTAGAAGATCTTGGCTATTATTGTGTAGATAATATTCCGGTAAACTTATTACCTTCATTAGTGCGCAGTGTCTCTGATAATTATGACAAAATTGCCGTCAGTATTGATGTCCGTAATTTACCGAAAGAGCAGGAAGAATTTAACGATATTCTTGAATACTTGCCTGGTTTTGCAAATCCGACGCTATTTTATTTAGACAGTGATGATCAAACCCTGATCAAACGTTTTTCTGAAACTCGCCGCTTACACCCATTATCTTTGGACTCTTTGCCACTGGATTTAGCTATCAAGCAAGAAAAAGTATTACTTGATGTATTAACTACTCGCGCTGACTTTATACTTGATACCACTGATCTGAGTGTCCACCAGCTTGCAGAGTCAATCCGTGAAAAGATTTTAGGGAAAAAAGATAAAAAACTAATCATTACCTTTGAATCATTTGGTTTTAAATATGGTATCCCAAAAGAAGCTGATTATGTTTTTGATGCACGCTTTTTACCAAACCCACATTGGGAGCCTGAGCTTAAGCCACTTACAGGCCTTGATCAGCCAGTAAAAGATTATTTAGCCAGCCATAGTATCGTACAAAAATTCACTTGGCAGATCCAAACCTTTGTACAAACTTGGTTACCGCATTTGGAGCGTAATAACCGCAGTTACTTAACAATTGCTATTGGTTGCACCGGTGGTCAACATCGCTCAGTTTATCTAGCGCAAACTATAGGTGAAAGCTTCTCGATGAGCCACAGCAATGTGAAAATTCGCCATCGTGAACAAGAATAACAACTCACGTTTACAGTAAGGAATGTTGATGCGTTTAGAAGATACATTTTTAATAAAAAACAAACTCGGTTTACATGCTCGCGCAGCCAGCGTATTAGCGCAATTAGCTGTGCAGTTTGATGCCAGCATCACACTTCATCAAGATGACAAACAAGCCGCAGGCGATAGCGTACTCGGCTTAATGCTATTAGAAAGTAGCCAAGGCAAAGAAGTTAAAGTTGTATGTGAAGGCCCGGACGCTGAACCTGCTCTTGCAGCAATTGGCGAGTTGATCGCACAACGCTTTAACGAACAAGAATAGCTCGTAGTCAGTACCACTAAATTGCGTTAAACTAAATAAAGTCGTTAATTAAACAGACCAAGCGCGTTAATTACCGACAACTGTTACCCTACCTATCAAGCGTATTAATTTTTAAGGACGCCAATGCCAGAAGCTTTTGAACAAGATTACCCACTACAACAACTAAAACAAGTGACCAAGTCACTTAACAGTGGTCAATTTGTTCAAGTAAGGCGTATGTTGGCAAAAACAGCTCCGTGTGACACCGCATTATTACTCGAGTCATCCCCACATAAAATTCGTACCTTGCTATGGCAACTGGTTGATCCAGATGTACAAGGTGACGTACTCGAAGAACTCTCAGAAGATGTTCGTTTAGGGATCATTGCCCAAATGGAGCCGAAGCACATCGCTGCGGCAACTGAGGACATGAGCCACGATGATCTAGGGGAAGTACTACGTAGCCTACCTGATACCGTCTACAAAGACGTTGTTAGTGCCATGGACAGCCAAGATCGAGAACGTGCAACTCAAGCACTCTCTTATCAAGAGCGCTCTGCTGGCGCGCTAATGAACACTGATACAGTGACCATCCGTCCAGATGTCACTATCGACGTAGTACTGCGCTACTTACGTTTACGTGGTGAGCTACCAGAAGGTACCGATGATCTTTATGTTGTTGATAAACATAACTGCTTTATAGGTGCCATGTCGTTAACGACCTTGTTGACTAACTCGCCAGATAAAATCATTCGCGACTTAATGGATGAAGATTGTGAATCTATCCTCATTTCGATGGATGAAACCGATGTAGCACAACTGTTTGAACGTCATAACTGGATATCAGCCCCAGTGGTTGATGATAATGACCATCTACTTGGCCGTATCACCATCGATGATATCGTTGACGTTATCCGTGAAGACGCCGAGCATAGCTTATTAAGCCTAGCCGGTCTTGATGATGAAGAAGATACCTTTGCCCCAGTGTTAAAAAGTTCGAAAAAGCGCTCAATTTGGCTTGGCGTTAACTTATTAACCGCGCTACTTGCTGCGATTGTGGCAAGCTTCTTTGAAAACACCTTAGCAATTTTACCTATTCTAGCGGTACTCAACGGTATAGTGCCATCCATGGGTGGTGTTGCGGGCAGCCAAACATTAACCCTCGTAATACGTGGTATTGCAGTGGGTCATATCAACCAAACTAACCAACGCTTTTTACTGATCAAAGAGCTTGCAATCGGCGCAATAAACGGGATTGTTTGGTCCATTTTAATTGCCGGTGTTGTTGCTATTTGGCAATGGGACTTTAAGCTTGGCGGCGTACTCGCCTTTGCCATGTTTATGAACTTAGTAGCCGCAGGTATCGCCGGTGCCAGTATTCCGCTGCTATTGAAAAAAATGAAAATTGACCCTGCATTAGCTGGCAGCGTAGTACTGACAACCGTAACCGATATTGTAGGGATCTTCGCCTTCCTAGGCACCGCCACATGGTTGTTGGTGTAGTTAAAAATTAGTTAAAGGTTAAACCCATCGTAGGCGCGAGTTTATCTCGCGCATCTCTTAGCGTTACATCAACCTCATCCGCCAACTTAGGCAATGGCTTTAGCCATGAATGTTATCAACCGCGCGGCATAAAGCACCGCCTACGATAAACCCAAAACTTTAACACCCGTAGGCGTTGAGCTTGCTGACGCACAAACTCCGAGCCACATTTAAAACGCGGTGGCAAGCCACTCGCCTACAAGTGATTTAACACCGAGATAAACGTTAAAACCCGTAGGCGTTGAGCTTGCTGACGCACAAACTCCGAGCCACATTTAAAACGCAGTGGCAAGTCACTCGCCTACAAGTGATTTAACACCGAGATAAACGTTAACACCCGTAGGCGTTAAGCTTGCTGACGCAAAAACACCGAAACAATATTGAATATCGCGGTGGCAAGCCACTCGCCTACAAGTGAGTAATTAAACACTGAGATTACCGTTAACACCCGTAGGCGTTGAGCTTGCTGACGCACAAACTCCGAGCCACATTTAAAACGCAGTGGCAAGTCACTCGCCTACAAGTGATTTAACACCGAGATAAACTTTAACACCCGTAGGCGTTAAGCTTGCT
>NZ_JACJEW010000051.1:0-6968 GCF_014164315.1 Pseudoalteromonas sp. SG44-1 | reverse complement strand
CCGAGCCACATTTAAAACGCAGTGGCAAGTCACTCGCCTACAAGTGATTTAACACCGAGATAAACTTTAACACCCGTAGGCGTTAAGCTTGCTGACGCACAAACTCCGAGCCACATTTAAAACGCAGTGGCAAGCCACTCGCCTACAAGGATTAATTAGACATCAAAGTAAACCTTAACACCGTAGGCGTTGAGCTTGCTGACGCACAAACTCCGAGCCACATTTAAAACGCAGTGGCAAGTCACTCGCCTACAAGTGATTTAACACCGAGATAAACTTTAACACCCGTAGGCGTTAAGCTTGCTGACGCACAAACTCCGAGCCACATTTAAAACGCGGTGGCAAGCCACTCGCCTACAAGTGATTAATTAGACATCAAAGTAAACCTTAACACCGTAGGCGTTAAGCTTGCTGACGTACAAACTCCGAGCCACATTTAAAACGCAGTGGCAAGTCACTCGCCTACAAGTGATTTAACACCGAGATAAACTTTAACACCCGTAGGCGTTGAGCTTGCTGACGCAAAAACACCTATGACTATAATAAAATGAGAGGTTAAACATTCTTGGGGAAGGTTATAAGTGGATGTTCTTAATGAAAATAACAACATACACTTATAATTTTGGTATATAACATCCTAGCAAAATCCTTCTAATATCTACTTATTTAAAGCCCATTCCTTGCTGCTTTTACTTCGCTCCTTGATGCGCTATTCATTAGTTCCTTCCATTGCTGTGCCGTCCAAAGTGGCTTTGCGCTTTTTACGATCCCTTGTTGGTTTTTCCTTAATACGTTATCCATAATGTTACTCCTTGCCATCTATTGGCTGTTCATCCTTGTTATATTTCACACTGTGACTCTAACGACGTCCGATTATATAAATTGCATGTATCAGACCAGGAATATACCCTAGTAATGTTAACAAAATATTAATCCAAAACTGAGCACCTAAACCAACTTGTAAAAATACACCAAGTGGTGGAATAAGTACTGAAAATATAATTCGTATTAAATCCATGACTCTCACTCCCTGAAATTTATATAAGAAAGCCCAGCATAACTGGGCATTCGTGGCTTATAGATTATTCAGCTACAATAGTTAAGTTATCAACTACATCGCGAACATCTTCGGCATTCTTAGCAATTTTCACCGCTAGCTGTTTTTCAGCATCCGAACCAACAGTACCATTTAGCGTTACCACACCTTTATCGGTATCTACGTCAATATCCGTACCGCCTACTTCAGAATTAAACAAATAGCGTGTTGTAATAACGGTAGTAATTTTAGCATCCGTTAAATCACTTTCTGTGCTATCTGATTTCATCTTCTTGCTTTTTGTGTCCGTGTTTTTAACGACCGTTAGCTCGTTATCAACATCAGTTACACCATCTAGACTTAAGATAAGCTCTTCCGCTAGCTCTTTATCAAGCTCACTTTCAACTTTACCAGTTAGTACAACCTTGCCATTTTTTACATCAGTGTTAATGTCAAAGTTGTTTAAGTTAGTGTTCATTAACAGAACCGTTTCTGCCTTACCATCAATCCAAGCATCTTTACTTTCATTTTCCCAGCTGTTTGCTTGCGCACCCATAGCGGTTGTACCAAGAACTAACGCTGCAATAATAGATTTGTTAAATGTTTTCATAATCTTTCTCCTTTTGATTAAAGACAATATGATTAATGCGAACATCAAGCCAACTTTTAAAGCACTTAAAATCAATAACTTAAGCTTTATTTGATATAGCGCTAGCTTTAGTCTTGGTAATTATTTACAGACTGCTCGGTAATTTATTCTGGTCGTTGCAAAATTAACCATTTAATAGCATTATTCGTTAATCTGTCGTTAATATAACAAATACATCTAACAAAAATAAATTTAAACTATTGATTATTAAGCTAATTAATAAATGGCCTAAGCTTTGCTTTAACTATTGCAGTACTGACAATCGTAAAATACACCAACAGCATCACTTATAAGGAATACATCATGACTGTAAAATTAGAAGATCGCCCAATTGAGCAAGTGCGTGAACAAGTTATTGATCAATTAATATATAACTACAGTCATGCTGTTATTTCAGCTGATGCTTTTGAGCGTCGATTAGATCAGGCAATGGCTGCGAAAGATAACCAAAGCTTAATTGATTTGGTAAGTGACCTAGAATTAACAACCGATAGTAATTACCAGTGGGAAAAACGTGCGCAGTTTAGCCCAAACTATAGTAATAAAAGCAGCGATGAAACATTGCACTTGCGAAGTATCTTAGGATCAAACGAGCGCAGTGGGCAATGGGTAGTACCAAAAGAAATCCACCTGACGAACTTACTTGGTTCTATTGAACTTGATTTCACTGACGCCATATTTCAGCATCAAAATATCACCATCCATGTAAATTGCTTACTAGGCAATGATGAAATTTATGTGCCAGAACACGTCAATGTTGTATCAAAACTGTTCAGTATTATTGGTAGTGTTGAAAACAAATCAGTGTCACTGAATAAACACCAAGGGCCAACCATTACTATCGAAGGAAAAGTTATTCTGGGCTCTGTGGAAATTAAAATTAAGCGCACCATTAAAGAAAAGTTTGTCTCATTCGCCAACAGCCTTAAAACCAGTTGGCAAGATATCAATAAACATTAATAGATAAAACACAGTTAAAGCTTAACACCGTAGGCGTTAAGCTTGCTGACGCGAAAACACCGAAACAATATTGAATATCGCGGTGGCAAGCCACTCGCCTACAGTGAGTAATTAAACACTGAGATTAACGTTAACATCCGTAGGCGTTAAGCTTGCTGACGCGAAACTAATGTTATAAATCATTATTACGCTCACTAGGAATGTCACTTAAATATTCAACAAACTCTATTTCAAACCCTGCAGGGTCAATAAAATACACATTTTTACGAAATGGATTTACCGCACCTGGCTTATCAATACTGTAACCAGCGCTTTCTAAGCGCGAAATTACTGCAGCAATATTATTCGTAACATAAGCAAAGTGCGCTAAGCCAACTTGATGTCCGGTTAAGTCACGGTTGTGTTGTTCACCATGATCACTCAATGCTAAATACTGAAAATCATCGCCAAAGTGCAACCATTTTCGTGGTTTACCGTGCCACTCCCCTTCGCCTTGGCTTCTGATGGACCAGTACGGAAAAGCCGCCTTATAAAAGTGCAGCATAGCTTCAACATCATCGACTACCAAATTTACGTGCTCTAAATACATAATTAAATTCCTTTATTTAAGTAATTAAAGCCACAATAAAACCTCAAGCAAAGTTGAGGTAAAGTGTTTTTTATAAAAGATTTAATAACAAAAGATGTGTGAGGATAAGGGTTAATGAGAAAACAGTATAGGTTAGAGGTGCAAGGTTTTAGGGCCTAACCCCTAGTGTCTTTCCTAGAACCTAGTTCCTTTAAAAAATTTGCGCGGCATAAAGCCGCGCCTACGCAAATTAAAACTTATAGCTTTAACCTAGCTTCCCGCAATCTGCATTTGTTCAATCAATACCGAACCGGTCTGAATTCCACCACGGCGCTCTATGTCACCGCCTATGCCGCTAATGCCTTTAAACATATCTTGCAGTTTACCAGCGATGGTAATTTCGCTTACAGGGTATTGTATTTCGCCATTCTCAACCCAAAAACCGGCAGCACCACGCGAGTAATCACCCGTTACAGTATTAACGCCTTGGCCCATTAACTCAGTGACCAATAAACCGGTGCCCATTGTTTTTAACAGCGCAGCTAAATCAGCATGAGTTTGTTCAACTAACCAGTTATGAATACCACCAGCATGACCGGTAGGTGTCATATTCATTTTTCGGGCTGCGTAGCTCGCTAATAAGTAAGTTTGCAGATCACCGCCTTGAATGATTTCACGGTCGATGGTTTTTACCCCTTCACTATCGAATGGTGAAGACGCTAAACCTTTTAAAATATGCGGACGCTCTGAAATATTAACGCACTTATTAAATACTTGCGTGCCAAGGCTATCCAACAAAAAGCTCGATTTACGATACAGCGCACCACCACCTATTGCAGACACCAAGTGACCAAACAATGAATTAGCAATATCTGCACGAAAAACAACAGGGACTTTCATGGTACCTAGTTTTTTGCTATTGAGCTTAGCAAGAGTTTCACTCGCAGCCTCTAAACCTACTGCCGCAGCATCTTTCAAACCAGCTTGGTCTCGCGCTACGGTATAAGCTGAATCCCGCTGCATTTGCTCACCATCTTTACCAATCACCATAGTACTAATGCTGTGGCGAGTACGCGGGTAACCTGTGATAAGACCATGGCTATTACCATACACACGTAAACCTTGATGCGATGAAAAACTGGCGCCATCTGAATTAACAATACGCGCATCGGCATTAAGCGCCGCTTGCTCCGCAGCATGACACAATTCAATGCCCTGCTCAGGGCTGACATCCCAGGGGTGGTATAAATCCAAATCAAGCGGAGCAAATTCAAGTAGCTCTTTATCGGCTACGCCATTATGTGGATCATCTGAGGTAAACTTGGCGATATCAATGGCTTTCTCTACCACTGTACGCAGTGTTTTGGGGTTTAAATCAGCTGTTGACGCAGAGCCTTTGTGATTACCAACGTACACACTGATCCCCAGCCCACCATCTTGGTTAAATTCAATGGTCTCGACTTCACCCATGCGAGTACTAACTGATAAACCTGAGGTGCTCGACATCGCCGCTTCAGCGCCAGTAGCACCGAGTTTTTTCGCGTGCTCTAAAACCTCTGCAACGGCATCTTTTATTTGAGAAATTTGAGTATAAATAGGATCTTGCTGTTGGCTTTTCATATTTTTAGTCCTGAGCTTGGAGCGTTTTGCATGCGCAATCATAATACTTAAATGCTAACACACTCACTGCATTGCATCAGCTAATATTAATCATTAAAAGAATCACGTATATACCCAAGCCACCTCAAGATACAGAATTCAGCGTTTCACAGGGGCTTAATATCAAGGCGTTACTTTGCAAGAATGGCAGTCCCTTTTAAGAAGTAACAACGATGAGAGTAAGTGCCTGTGAAACGCCCAACGGCTTGGTTTAAAAGCGATTTATACTGCGTTATTGATTTTAACAATAGAACCACTATTACTTGCAATCAATGCCTTGCCTAAATCGCTTTTAACTCCAACGACGCTCGCATCTTGAGGTGGTTTGGGTATAATGACTGCAGTTAACGTTATCATATGAGTACCCCATGGCGAAGAAAAAAGGCAAGCCTGCTGAAATTGAAGAAGAAATTATCTATATATCAAAAAGTGAGCTAAAGCGCGAAGCGCAAGAGTTTCATCAGTTAGGTGCTGAAATTGCCAAAATGGGGAAAAAACAGCGCGAGCGCTTACCCTTAAATGACGATTTAAAAGCGGCAATGGTTGTTGCAGACAAAATCAGTAACAAAAGTGATGCATATCGTCGTCACTTAAATTACATCGCAAAAACTTTGCGTACCGTTGAGAATATCGAAGAGATCAACGCTATTATCGACATTATGTTGAATAAAAATAATCAAGCCGAAGTGATGATTAAAAAGATTGAGCAATTACGCGATGATTTAATTGCCCAAGGTGATGATTTAGTTAATCAAACCATTGAGCAATACCCGACTATTGATCGTCAAAAGTTACGTCAATTGGTGCGTAATGCGGCAAAAGAAGTAAAAATTGAAAAGCCAGCTAAAGGCTATAAAGAGCTATTTCAATATCTTAAAGAAAGTATCATGCGATAAGCTACATGTAATGTAGTAATGAATTGCCTATATTCAGTCTGGGTAAAAACACCCGCTATTTATAGGCAGTTACCGTTTAGTAAGCAGTAACGCCTCCCTCGCAGCAAATTAAAACACAGTAGGCGTTGAGCTTGCTGACGCACCAACACCACGCCACATTTAAAACGCGGTGGCAAGCCACTCGCCTACAAGTAAGTAATAAACATCAAAGTAAATTTAACACCAAGATAAACCTTAACACCGTAGGCGTTGAGCTTGCTGACGCACAAATACCACGCCACATTTAAAACGCGGTGGCAAGCCACTCGCCTACAAGTAAGTAATAAACATCAAAGTAAATTTAACACCGAGATAAACTTTAACACCCGTAGGCGTTAAGCTTGCTGACGCAACAACACCACATCACATTTTGAAACGCGGTGGCAAGCCACTCGCCTACAGGTAATTAATTAAACATCAAAGTAAATTTAACACCGAGATAAACTTTAACACCCGTAGGCGTTAAGCTTGCTGACGCAAAACACCACAACACATTTTAAAACGCGGTGGCAAGCCACTTGTCTACAAGTAATTAATTAATTAAACATCAGAGTAAAATTTAACACCCGTAGGCGTTGAGCTTGCTGACGCAAAAACACCACGCCACATTTAAAAACGCGGTGGCAAGCCACTCGCCTACAAATAAGTAATAAACATCAAAGTAAATTTAACACCGAGGCAAACCTTAACACCGTAGGCGTTAAGCTTGCTGACGCACCAACACCGAGCCACATTTAAAATGCGGTGGCAAGCCACTCGCCTACAAGTAAGTAATAAATATCAAAGTAAATTTAACACCGAGATAAACGTTAACACCCGTAGGCGTTGAGCTTGCTGACGCAAAAACTCCGAGCCACATTTTGAAACGCGGTGGCAAGCCACTCGCCTACAAGTAATTAAACATCAAAGTAAATTTAAAACTTTAACACCGTAGGCGTTAAGCTTGCTGACGCACAAAGAGAAGACAATGAGGGTAAATGCCATGGGCTTCGAGCAACGCGCTCCTAGTCACTTCCCTAGCACCTAGCCCCTTTATCTTTCCCCCTGTGTCAGGATAGTTGTCGCCTCTAACTTTTAATAGAGGCAGATAAAAATGAGACGTCGATTTACACAAGAATTTAAAGTTCAAGCGGTTGAAAAAGCATTATCTCAATGTGATGA
>NZ_JACJEW010000050.1:0-28817 GCF_014164315.1 Pseudoalteromonas sp. SG44-1 | reverse complement strand
GATCGGCAAAATCATTAAGAACACAAAAGTGATCATTATCGCGTAATTTTCGTGATCAAAGCTTAATGAGAATAAGCGATCAAAGTTAATGCCATTGGGTGATCAAAGCTGGTGAGAATATGCAATACTCATATTTACCAAAGGCGGCAGCACCGACCACGTATGGTTTTACGACGTACAAGCCGACGGTTTTAGCTTAGATGACAAACGCACCCCAATAAAAGCTAACGATTTACCAAGCCTAATCAGCGAATTTAAAGCCCGTGATAAAGCACTGGCGACAAGTGATAAAAACGATCGCGTTATATCAGGTAAGAAAAAGCATTTCTGGGTGAGTAAAGATGACATAGCCAGCAATAAATATGACCTTTCAATCAACCGCTATAAAGAAGTGGTGTACGAGGAAGAAAGCTACGATCCGCCAAAAGAGATTTTAGGTAAGCTAGTGAGTTTGGAAAACGAAATACTGGCTGATTTAAAAGAGCTGGAGGGGATGTTGTGAGTTGGCCTTTGGTGAAGTTGGGTGATGTAGTTAAGTTTATTGGTGGGTCACAGCCCCCAAAATCAACGTTTAAATATGAGCCAATGGAAGGTTATATTCGTCTATTACAAATTAGAGATTATAAATCTGATAATAATTTAACGTTTATACCAGAATCATCAACCAAAAAATTCTGTTCTAAAAAAGATATCATGATTGGACGATATGGGCCCCCAGTATTTCAAATACTTCGAGGGTTAGAGGGAGCGTATAATGTTGCATTAATGAAAGCTGAGCCAAGTGAGAGCGTCGATAGAGACTATCTGTTTTATTTTCTGAGACAAGATACTTTATTTAGGCTTATAGATGGTTTATCGCAAAGAACAGCTGGCCAAAGTGGTATTGATATGGATGCATTAAAAAGCTATCCCATGTTGCTCCCACCACTACACGAGCAAAAACGAATCGCCGCGATTTTAGATAAAGCCGACACCATCCGCCGCAAACGCCAACAAGCCATCCAACTCGCCGACGACTTCCTACGCAGCGTATTCCTAGATATGTTCGGCGATCCTGTTACAAATCCGAAGGGGTGGGAATTGAGATCTCTCGCCTCTTTGTGCCGAAAAATTACAGATGGCACTCATCACTCACCACCTATAGTTGAAAAAGGCTTCCCTTACGTAACAGCAAAACATTTGAAGAAAACAGGGTTAGAGTTTCATGCTAAACCTTGGTACGTGTCGGAAGAAGAACATAAAAAAATATTCTCTAGGTGCAACCCTGAAAAAAATGATGTTCTCTATATTAAAGATGGTGCAACGACGGGCCTTGCAGCAATAAATGAATATGACTTTGAGTTCAGTATGCTTTCCAGTTTGGCTCTCTTAAAGCCAAATTTTGAATTAGTTAACTCAGAGTTTTTATGTATGTTTTTGAATCATCCAAGAACAAAATTAGTTTTAACTGCGAATATGGCAGGCGCAGCTATTACAAGGCTCACATTAGCGAAAATCAAAGATGTAAAAGTTCCTTTACCTGATATAAATACTCAAGAAAAGTTCAAAGAAGTATATATTTCTGTAAGGGCTATTTTGAATAAGGTCAAAGCAAGTGATGGATTGAGTGAGCAAGAATTTAACTCACTAAGCCAAAAAGCCTTTGCAGGCCAGCTATAACGCTATTTATAAAAATAAGAACAAGGATGTTAAATGACCGAACGTAAATTAAATAAAAACAAAAATGAGACCAAGCATTTAAAACAAACCGCTTATTTAGCATGGAAAGGATAAATAAAAAATGCAGGCACAAGTAAAACGCATGAACGAAGTGGGCGATACGGTGTTTTTAACACCTACGCCATTACTCAGCTACGAGGAGTTGGTGTTAAAAAGCTTAGGCTCAAATACCTATCGCGGCTTTCATCGTAAAAATAATAATTGCTTAGGCGCATCACATACCTTTAGAGATGTGTTAACCAAAAAGAAGGATTATTTAATATACGCACTAAATAATCTCACCTCTGAAATAGAGTTAAACGAGCTTGTAAACGAGTTATGTAGTGAGCTTAAAATTGAACTGAGTAAAAACATTAAACCTTCACAGTTGCAGTTGTTTAATAAAGTACGAAAGCCCGTAGATATTGTATTTGAGCACTTTGTAGCAATGGGTGAAGACTTTGCACCAGCAAGAAAAACCGCCACACCATGGCTATTTTTATCTGGTTTGAAATAAGCGTTTTGAAAGCAACGGCACAAACTTATTTTTAACCAATCTAAGCAGAAAATGATAAACCATTTTGGGAGATGAAATCGCTTTATTGGATGTATGATAATATATTTACGGTTTGAAGATATTCGCTTAAGTTATTATTACTTTATATAAAAAATATACATATTTATAAGATTAGGATTGTGGACATGGAATCACCAGAGGTTTTTTTAAAAGAGCTTAATAGTGCTTTACGCAGATTACGGGGGGCATGCAATGTACTCGCCAATGAAGAAATAGATAAAAAATTATTAGCTGTGATACGTCGGTTACTGTTAGCTGAAATATTAGGCAATGAGTGGATAATTGCAGTTGGTGGCTCGCAAGGGGCAGGTAAAACAACTTTAATGTCTAAAATTTATGACTGTGGAGATTGGCTACAAGGCAACGAAGGGCGCGGTGAAAAATTGCCCGTTTTGATTATTGAAACTAATGAAGTAAATGCACCGAAGGGCTATGTACGGCGTTTACAAAGCGGTGATACTGGAAATCAGTTAATAGTAAAAGATGTAACTATTGATGTTGAAAACTTTAATCAAGTTATAACAGACCCTTCAGCAGAAGATTTACTCCCTGTCTTAAAAGTACCAAAACGTTTTTTTAAAAGGGAAAATCAGGCTTGGCTACTTTTACCTGGCTATGAAAAACAAGATCGAGATAATAAAGATTGGCAAGAGTTAATGCGTCAAGCAATGATAGCTGCAGGTGGTTGTATAGTTGTTACAGACGAAACAAGAATGGCAAATCAACAACAGCTTGATATTACAAAGGATATGCTTGCAAATGAATTAAAGCATTGCGAACCTTGTGTTGTTATATCTAAAACGGAGTCATACAAAAATGACTTAGATCGCCAAAATCAGTTAAAAAATAGTGCGATGAACACTTTCAAAATAGATGAGAGCCGAATTGATAAGCAGATCATATTAACGGGAACAGATGATTCTGATTACTTTGAAGAGTGGATGCCAAAATTACAAAGCATGATTGATGAACTAAATTATACTGGGCAATCGAATCGTGTTTTTCAAATTAATAACCTTGCACACTTAATCGGTCGAGATTTAACTAAAGTTCTAACTAGTATTAGATCTAAGACTAGACTTATCTTCAAGAGTTCTGAAGCAACAGAGAGTGCATTAATATGTGAAGATCTTCTAGATGAATTTGATGACTCTGTTACATTATTGAGAGAAGAGCATAAAAAAATTGCAAAAGCGCATGTTGATCGGAACCGGATAAATGCGTCTAAGAAGTTAGACGAAAAATTATCTTTAGAGCATGAAGGCTTAAAAAATTTTATTACTAGTTCACTTAAAAGTACAACTGAAAAAAAGACAAAAATAAAGCAAACTGTTGAAGACGCTTGGCAACAAGAAGGAAACAACTTTCTTTCTGATTATGCTAATCAATTAACGGGCTTGACTTTAGAAAAATTAGGGCCTGTGAACGATTCTGATACAGAGCTAAGTAAAAATGAAAATCCTAAATTAGAGAACACTAAAAAACTTATTGAACTTGGTTATGTTGGCAAATCAGGTAAGCCGATTCAGTTTACAAAATTAAGTGAGGAAATAAAGAACGATATCAAAATAGTACTGAATCCTAACTCTAATACCATTGTCGAAACAAGTAAACAACTAGTAGAAAGTGTAAGGTTGATACCTACTATATCCCTTGAATATGCAAGGTTGTCTTACTCTGTACCAAAGTTGTTAGCTGATGAACTTAAATTAAAGATGGACCATAATGGTGAGTTAATAGAACAGAGTGTTGATGCTATTAACAAAGGCGTAAATACGGGGAGAGATGCTCTTAAAGCCGTTGCTGCTTTATTAGCTGTAGATGTGATTAGTGATGGTGATTCTGATATATTGGGTACACTTTTTGGCCATACTAAAAACAAAGAATCTGAGACCAGTTCGAGTGATGATTCTACCAGTGGAGAATCTACAAGTGAGACTGGGGGCGGCAGTTCGCCCCCTGTTATGCTTCACCCTGCTGCCATTGCCGTTACTGCCTTTGTTGCAGCTTGCTATGTGACAACCAAAGCAGTAACAGGGCTTAGAAAACAAGAGCAACAGTTAAGTATTCAAGCGCACTCTTTGCTTAATGCAATCTCAGATTCTCACTATGAAAACTTTTGCAGTAGTTTTGATGAAGTAATGCGCTCAGTAAGATTTAGATTAGTATATACCTTACGACAACGCTATCATTTAGATGAAAACTTAATGCGTAAAGAAAGATTAGCAAAGGCTTTAGCTGATGTAATTGTTTTATCAAATGATTTGAAAGCTGAAATTGATTCTTCAGCAAGTGGCTTAAACCCATTGTTAGTTGGGTGCACTGCTGAGTATGATTAATGATTGGCTAACTGAATACTGGTATGAGTTGCACCTATCTAATTTGGACTGGGCGTTTGATGCATACGAGCGATTAATAAGCTCTATGAGTCACGATATTCAAAAAACGTTATCGATGAAAGGAAAGCAGGTAGAGCCTTTTGTAGTTGTTTACGGCAAGACTCAAGTAGGAAAAACGACACTTCTTCTTGATTTGCTCGGTATTCATTCAGATCAAATAAGTGCAGTTTCCCATGTGCTCAGGGGGGGAAGGGAAGCTGGGAAGTCAGCTACTGCAACAACTATGGAATATTGTCGTTCTAAAAGTGAAAATTGGGCTTTAACCATAAATTCTAAAAAAGAGTTCTATGCTGCTGAGTCCGATATGATCATAGCTCTAAGCTGCTTAAGAGACAGTATGGAAAATGAAACTCAGTCTTTCAATTCTCCGTGCATTGTTGATATACCAAAACGTTTCTTTTCTATTACTGCTAAAAAATACACCAATATTCGTATTTTAGACTTACCCGGTGATAATCCTGCGAATGCTACAGAGCAAAAACATGTATATGCTATGGCTAAAGCTTATCTTCCTTTCGCTGATTTAATTTTATTAGTTGGAAGGGGAGATGATTTGAGTTTTTTAAACTCAGAGGCTATGAGTCTTCCGGGGCTAGATAATTGGCAAGCCATGCTTGGACGTTTTCGTATAGTAACGACATTTTCTTACTCCGCCCAATCAATAAGAGACCTAATTCGTAAGAAAGAAGAAGTTAATATCAGTGTTATTAGAGCGAGATTGATTGAGCAAATTCAGCGCTTTGGTGAGCTAAGTAATGAAGGTAAAAATCAGACCCTATTTTTCCCACTTGAATTTGGAAATAGTTGGCAGAATCTAGAAAAGCAGGAACCTTTACTCTACAGTAAATTAAAGCCATTAATTAATGGGCTTCGAGCAATATTAATTGATGAAATACATGCTTCTGTATCGCCTGTCAGTCGCCTTCGTAATATGCTCGATAGTCATGTAAGGATAGAATATATTTATAAAAAGAAATTAGAGAGGTTGAAACAGGATGAAAAAATAATCAGCAGCGAGATTCAAGCTATTGATGAAGATGTCCAAAATTATATAATAATAAACAGCAAAGAGCTCGAGGAATTAAATAAACTAAAGGTTCTAATTGAATATGGTAAAGATGAAAATATAGAAAGTAATATTCATAACTTATTGGCTGATAATAAAATTAATAGTCATTCTAAAATTTATGAAAAATCAGAAGGTGCAAGTGTTACTACTCTTGAAAAGTTGATTGTTAATTACCAGTATGATTTAAAAGCAGTTGAATTAAATTTAAGTCAATTTTTAATTGATAAAAATAAATTATACTGGAGAGCGGTTGAGAAAGTTTTTGTTGAGCCAAATTATAGCGTGATTGAGGATGAGGTTCGATCTATTTTTGGACAGATAGAAAAAGATTTAGATAAATATTTTATAAAAAAATACCTATCAAGTAAAAACTATCTCCATGATAAAAATAAAGTAGAAACGGCTAGGAGTAAATCAGAAAAGTTTATTCTTTCGCAGTGGAGAAAGTCTTGGATTAAAGCAATTGAAACATTGAACAGTAAACTTAATCTTAAAAAAAGCCAACTTGAGACGAGCATATTGATAAATGAAGAAGAACAAAAAAAACTACAGAAAGAATCTCATGGAAAAAATATTTTATTAAATAAATTGGAGAACAGCGCTAAAGATATCGAAAAATTAATGAGAGAGGATATAAAGAAATTTGAATCTTTTATTAATATTTTGAAACAAGAATATCAGGCTTCAGTAGCGGAAAAAATTGATGCATTTTTAAATGAAGGTGATGAATGTGATGCGTTTATGCAGCTGGTTTCATTCTGTGAACTAAGTAGTCAAAGAAACTCGTTAGAGTTATTACATGCAAAAAAAGTGATTAAGTTATGATTGAAAATAGTGAAATTAATAATAAAGAAATACAACTTACTGAATTAATGGGGAGGATTGTTAGGCAACCACTTACTCCTGTTATTAATGACTTGGAAATTTTAAAAAATGACATTTTATCTTTAGGGGATGCTCTAGAAGAGGCTAACGAGAAGCTTGATTTAGTAAGTGCAGATAAAGATGAGTTATTAAAGCAATTAACAAAAAAAATTTCACGTTTAGAAGAACGAGTTTTAAACGATATGGCTAAAAATAGCGCTGGAATTATTAATGATAATAAAGATAGAGTTGAACAACAGCTGTTAGTTTTTAATAAGTCTATTGAAGGTGCGGTGTCTGAAATAATAGGCTCAAGAGATGCCGTTAAAGATATGTTGACTTCTTTTAGTAACAAGATAGATGAGCGTCATAAAGAACTTTTAGATAGAAATACTTGTTTAGATTCTAAGATTGATGCATTAGCGTATGGATTAGAAGGAACAAATAATAAAACAGCTGAAATTATCGTAGCGCAAGAGAAAAATATACTCGAATTGACTAGTGAAAATGATGAAATTAAAGGTTTAATATTTAAAATTAATAAAAAGATTAATTTATTCTCATTCGTTTTGTTGGTATCAACTTTAATTGCTACCTCTTATTATTGGTTTCAAATACTGATCCATTAAAGGGTCAGAAAAGCACATGTTTAATATGAAACTCCAACTTTGCGCCTCAAACGGACTTAATAAATGTCTAAAAGTTGATTTCCCTCGCTTATCTCATGAGCCAGGTAAATAAGCTGGGGTAAATACGCTAATTAGTGATCGCGATAATTTTAACTGGCAATTGCAGATTATTGATAACAGCTATAAATCCCGTGAAAAAACAATTATCGCTTGTGAAGCGAATTGCCGTTTTGCGTTTTTTATACCGGTTAGTTTAAAGTTAACACAAGAGGAATTAACTCAGCGCTTAGCGTATGAATGGCAAACAAACATTTGAGGTATATCAGCTTATTCCACGCAGCGATATAGCTGTGCTGTTGAGTGAATTATCTAAAAGAGAATTTACTCCGCACTGGGCTAAAAATACCAATTTAAGCATAAGCGGCCATATTAGCGACGCTGCACTTTGGGTTACCCAAATACCCAGCCTAAACGCACCACCAATAAAACAACTCGCTGCAAAGAGAAGTTTTATACCCATAGAGCGGTTATTGAGTTATTGCCAATCGCTTATTAATGAAAAGCAACGCGTGGAGGATTCACCAAGTTCTAAAATTTATAGCTGCAATGTTATTAATTTTAGTGATTACAAAAAAGGCTAAAACCAACTCAATTAAGTTTTTACAAGCTTGTGAAAACTAATCCTATCATCCGCTTTGCTATCATAGTTTACGAAATAAGAAATTGGTTATATTTTGTAAACTATGCTAATCATCTAAAAAATAAGTGCTTTTTATATAATTGGCTTGAAATATATAATTTAAAACGTACTATTAAGCTAAAGTTCATAAGATTGTTTTTTAAAATAAATAAATACTAAAGTATTTGTTTTTAGATAGGTAACGGCTTGTAACCACCACACTCAAAGGACATGCGAATAGTCATATTCGTTAATTGATATGGAGATTACCCCCTATGTATACGCACATTTTTATTAAGCTTTAATCTGATATTTAAGTATTGGGTTGTAAGACCAATATTAATTGAAGAAAAATCATTAAGTACCTTAATAAGATATAGACCTTTTACTCATTACTTTATGGATACAAATATGTCAGGAAAAATATCGTTACCTCACAAATGCCCGAAATGTGGTGTTACAGCCAGAACAGCTGCTGAATTAGAAACAATTTTTGGTTACCGAAATCTAAAAGGAGGGGCGACTAATCAAAGTCAATGTAAAAAATGCAGATAGAACTCTATGTAATAAGGCCTAGTTAGCCAATATTTATTAGAAGAACATGATTGTATTTTTATAGAAGTTAAATTAAAGGAATTTATATGAAAGCGTTCGATCCTAGTGCATTTACAGCACCTAAAGCTAAACCATTACCTGTCATCCTATTACTAGATGTTAGTACTAGTATGAGTGGTTCTTCAATTGACAACTTAAACTCAGCAGTAAAAGAAATGATTGTAGATTTTGCTAAGGCAGAAAAAAGTGAAATAGAATTGTTAGTTTCTATTATCACTTTTGGTGCTGAAGTTAAATTAGAATTACCTTATACATCTGCGTCAAATATAGAATGGAAGGATCTCAATGTTAGTGGAGCTACCCCTATGGGGACTGCATTTAAGATGGCAAAAGCTATGATTGAAGATAAAGAAACTACGCCATCACGTGCATATCGTCCTACTATTGTTTTAGTTTCTGATGGTGCTCCTAATGATGAATGGCAACGGCCCTTGCAGGCGCTCGTGAATGAAGGACGTTCTAGTAAATGTGACCGTATGGCTATGGCTATTGGCACCAGTGCAGATAACAACGTATTGAATCGGTTTGTTGAAGGTACTGAAAATAAGGTATTTACAGCAAAAGAAAATACAGAAATAAAAAAATTCTTCCAATTTGTCACTATGTCAGTAACTACACGTACTGCATCACAAAACCCAAATTTATTGCCTACTCAGCAAGAAATTAAAGACATCTCACCTGCAGCAAAAGCGCTTGTTGATTCTGTTGAAGAGTCAATGTCTGTGGAAGATAGTGAGTCTGATTTTATCTAGAATTTATTATTTTTAACCATTGAATACATTTTTGTATTCAATGGAAATTTCTCTTTATATTTTGGACGATTATGACAACTACCGTAGCAAATGAGATGAATTTAAATAAGGTATTGACTGCATTATCAAAACCAATTTCTCCAGATATATTTAAAAATATTTTACCAACAGTCTCTCTTGAGAGTGGTGAATATCATTTCTATAAATTGACTCGTGTTTCTATAGCTGAAGAACAAAGTAGTCGTCAATCACTGGAAAATATATTTAGTGTTATATCTGGGCTAGGGCTTAATGGTGTTTATATATTGGAAGGTGATGAATACGGGGTCAGTTTATATTTTGGCCTAGTACGGAATTTTTCACGTATTTCTGCACCTATGACAGCGAAGCTTGCTGCGGAAATGATTTTGAAGCCAAGCTTTGAAGGGAACTTTTTTGGCAGTGAATTAGTAGAACTTGATGATCAAAATAAAATTGTAGACTCCCTTAAAAATTATTCCCATGTTGGTCTTTTACAGGGTGCAGTAGGGGATCAAGGAGAAGGGGAAGCTTTGAAATATCAAAGTGTAGACACCATTATTAATATAATGATGGGTAAACAATTTGCACTAAGCATCACATATTCACCTCTTCAACCCAGTGAAATAGACGAAATAGAAAATGGCTTGCACGATGCCTTTAAGCAACTCAGTTTATTAGCCAAAAATTCATTGCAACTAGGTAAAAATAATAGTGCAAATGCCTCATCTTCAACTAACAAAAGTCATTCCGATGGTCGCAATAATAGTATTGCGATAAATAGCGGAAGCAGTGATGCAAAAAATCATGGAAAAACGACTAAGAACTCTGAAGATGTTAGCGAAACGGGGGGCGATAGTCATACCATAAGCAAAGGCGCAACTTACACCGCAGGCAGTAATCATAGTGATACTCAAGGTAGCTCAACAAGTCTGAGCAAAACACTGGGGGCGAGTGAAACCCTAAGTTTAGAGGTTATCAACCCTCAAGCTAAAAAATGGGCAAGCTATATTGAAGATGTTTTACTACCTAGAGTTGATTATGGGCGAAGTCGTGGCCTGTTTGTTAGTAGTATTAGCTTGTTTACTAAAAGTAATCCCACATTATTAGCACTAGGGAATAGTTGTAAATCTATTTTTTCAGGTAATAGTAATAATTGCTATCCACTACAACTAGTTACAATTTCTAATAGCCAACAAGCTGTTCATGCTGCACAGCAATTTCAAATTCCTATTGCTGACGTTGAAAAAAAACAAGTTAGTAGCCCACAATACAAAATGAATCATTGGCTTAAATCTCGTTGCATTATTGATAAAAAAAGTTTGATGCTAGGTGCTGTTTATTCTACAAAAGAGCTCAGTCTAGTAGCAGGTATTCCGCAGGATGAAGTAGCAGGTATTGCCCTAGAGCCTAAAATAACATTTGGTTTAAATCCTCCATACATTACTGAAAAAAGTGATCGTCTTACGCTTGGTAGCTTGGTAAAGAATTCGCATGTTTGTGAAGGACACCCTGTTGCTATTAATAAAAAGGAATTGAATAAACATGTGTTTATTGCGGGTGCTACGGGTAACGGAAAAACCACTACCTGTAAATATTTATTAGCAGAAAGTAAATTACCTTTTTTAGTTATTGAACCCGCTAAAACTGAATATCGAGAGTTGATCACCGAATATGATGATTTGCTTGTATTTACTATAGGAAGAGAAGATTTAGCGCCTATGAGGTTAAATCCACTCGCACTTTTACCCAATGAAACAATTAGTAACCGCATTGATACGATTAAGGCTGCATTTATGGCTTCGTTTGATATGGAAGCTGCCATTCCGCAAATATTTGAAGCTGCATTATACAAATGTTATGAAAATCTTGATTGGAACTTATGTTACTCCAAGTATATGGGCGTTCAAGAAACAGCTATCTACCCAATACTGAGTGATTTATCTGCTGAAATTGACAAGGAAGTTGAACGTCAAAATTTTGATGAGCGTTTAAAGAAAGATTATATAGCCTCTATTAAATCAAGGCTTCAAGGATTAATGGTTGGTGCGAAAGGGCAAATGCTCAATTGTACTCAGACTATTGATTTTGATGCCTTACTTGATAAGAGAGTCGTTATTGAGCTGGAAGAAATTCGTAATAATCAAGAAAAATCCTTACTGATGGGATTTGTTATTACTAATTTAATGCAGGCTGTTAAAAATAGGCATGAAAAAGACTCAAGTTTCAGGCATCTGACTTTAATTGAAGAAGCGCATCGGCTATTAGCTAACCCAAGCATTGCGGCTAGTAGTAATGAAAAATTAGGTGTCGAAATATTCGCTGACATGTTAGCTGAGATCCGTAAATATGGCGAAGGTTTAATTATTGTTGATCAGATCCCTAATAAACTTATGCCAGAAGTTATAAAAAGTACAAATACAAAAATTATTCATAAGCTGATTGCAAAAGATGATAAAGATGCTGTTGGTAATGGGATGGCATTGAATGAACAGCAACAAAATTATTTGTCGCAACTCGATGTTGGCCATGCTGTTATTTTCAGCCAAGGCTGGCGACAATCTGTTCAAGTAAAAATAAATCCTGGTTCAGCCAATACAGTACCAGATCGCAAGCTTGTAATATCTAAAATAAAATCTGAATATGCTAAATTTTCATACGAGATATTGAAGCGTATAGAGGATGTTGAATATTCCTTTACAACATGGCAAGCACTTTTGGAAAGTAATGTATTACCTGCTTACGAAAACGTTATTAGTTACGGTTTTGATAATAGTGAAAAAAAAATGGATTTAGCTAATAAAATTAACGTATTAGCAGATCAAAATATTAATTTACGTTGGGTATCACACTTCATTGCTGCCAATGTTTATTTTGAACAAAACAATGATGAATTACCAGATTGGCAAGAAGCTGTACATGTGATGTTGGAAGCCGTAAAAGAGCAACAGCCTTTTTCACTCCAGCAGTATAATTTAGATCAGTCTAAGAGAAGGAAAATAGTATGTTTGGATTAATTACAGCAGGCTTCACTGCCATTAGTGCTGGTTGTAGTGCCATCGGTGGAGCGCTTGGTTCTGCATGTGGTGCTATTGGTAGGGTTTTAGGGCCGATGTTAAATATGGGAGGAGTAATAACTACCGCACTTAATATAATTGGAGGGTTAGCTAAAGTTTTTAACCTCATGCCAATGCAAGCTGATATCGAAAATGACATGGTTGATCTTGGAGCTCGAATAGATAAAAGTGATCTGAAATCTGACGCTTTTTCTAGTGCTAAGGAATATATTGATCACCTGCGAAATAACATTGAAATTAGCCGCGAAGAAATCAATTCACTTTCAGATGAAAAGAAAAAAATAAATCAAATTGTTGGTGCGAGTTTATACGCAAAAGGGGTGTCTGAAAATTATACCATAGATATACCTGCTACTTTTTGGGGGGAAGTTGCTTTGTCGGCTTTGTCATCTGGGCAGGTACATAAAATATTAAATGGTTATCAAGCGATAGGGATACCGGCTGATTTAAGATCTTTTTCTGAGCGAAACCTATCGTTGGGGGATAACAAATCTGTTTATAGTGTTTTGGCTGATGCATTAAAAGACGTTGATTTAGATAGTGTGGTTAATACACCGGAAGAGTTGATTACACAACGAAATAATGAGTATGAAAAAGGCAGCACCAATGCATAAGATATTGTTTGATAATAGTGGAAGCATGTCAGAACTGGGAAAAGAGCAATTACTCATTAATACATTGCGATTTTGTAGACAATTTATTGAATTAAACAATATTAAGGAGCCTGTTGAATATTACCAGGCGAGTAACTCCATTGACCAAATACAGTTTGAGGAAAATAACGATATTGTTATTTTACCGCCTACTGGTCGAACCTCTGGGGAAGTAATATCTGATTGGCTTCAGTCCAATAAAAATAATTTTATTTTTTGGATAACAGACGGTTATACAAACTTTAGTGAAGAATTACTTTTAAACTTAGGTAAAAAATCAAACCTAGTTATTGTCGCCTTGGGTTGTGATGCTGATATTAATCAGCTTAAGCGTTTTCAATCTAGCTTGTTTCTTGTAGATAATTTAGACGCTGCATTAGAAAAATTTTTTACACCTATTTCTAATATGTCCGTATTGCCTAAAGTGGTTGAAGAAGCGGCAACTGAAAATGTATTCAGTGACGATGACAACGATGATGAATGGTAAATATTTAGGCTATTTTGGTCATAGCGAAATTGGACCAAGTCATGTTAAGAATAACGTCAACAATCAAGATGCATGGTGTATTAAATATTTTGATTGGGGACAAGTTATTGTTGTTTCAGACGGTGTTGGTAGTAAATTACTTTCAGAATTTGGTAGTAAAGCTGTGTGCCAAGCAGCTATTAAACTTGCACATTTCTGGCATGAAAACATAAATTATCAACCCGAAGTGTTGTTGAGTAAATTTCACGAGTATTGGATTGATGCGCTAGAAAATAGAAACCCTAATCAATGTAGCTGCACAAGTTTGTGGGTGATTCACTGTCATGGGCTTATTTTTATGGCACAACTGGGGGATGGTCTTTTATCCTTTATTAATAAGCAAGATGAAGTCAATTTTTTAATCGATGATTTTAATGAGATATCCTTTAGTAATCAGACATTTGCTTTACAGGAAAAGCATGAAGAAAATCACTGGAATTGGAAGGTAAAGACTGCTGAAGAGTTTACCTCTTTTTTATTAATGACTGATGGTATTAGCGATGATTTATTACAAGAACAAAAAACTTCATTTGTAAAAGGTGTTGTTGAGCGTTATTCGACATTAGATAGAGAGCAAGCAAAAGAAGAAATCCAATGGTGGCTTAAATCATGGCCAGTGCCGAATCATCAAGATGATAAAACTATCGCATGTATTTACACAGTGAAGGATTAATGTAATGAATCAAGGCAGTAAGGTAACGGATCAATACCATCAACAGCACGAAATAGGGGCAGAGTTAGGAAGAGGTGGGCAAGGCATTGTTTATACTACTAGTGATCCTGATATTGCAATCAAACTAGTATTAACTAATGACGGCGAACCTTATACAGATAAGCACTATATCCATGGCTATCAAGAACAATTAAATAACTTATTAACACTACCTGTAAACCAAGATATCAACTTAGCAAGACCAATTTGTAAATTAAAAGATCATGCTGGCTATGTTATGCAACTACTACGTGACATGAAACCTATAGAAGATTTTTTTGCCATTCCTTCTAAAGATCTTGAAAAACGAAAATATCCGCAATGGCTTGATGGTTTTGTGAAGGAAAAGCGTTTTAAAGAAGCGCACGCATTAGCTGATTATGCTCAAACAGGCAGTAGTAAAAGGCGTTTTCAAGTATTGATGCAGTGTGCTACACAACTTGCAAAGCTTCATGGTCAGGGGCTTGTCTATGGTGATATATCCAATGAAAATGTTTTTTTTAGCGAAAATAAAGCATTTAACCATGTTTGGTTTATTGATGCAGATAATTTACGTTTTGAAAATAAAAACTCGAAAAAAGCGGTTTATACACCTGGATATGGTGCTCCAGAGCTAGTATTGGGATTAGTTGGATCGAGTTCACGCACTGATGCATATTCTTTTGCCGTTTTAGCATTTAAATTGTTATCACTAATACATCCTTTTTATGGAGAAAAATTGCAGGGAGATAATGGGGCAGACTGGGCAGATGAAGAAGAATCAACATCAAATATGTCACTCGATGAGCAAGCTAGTGCAGGATTACTGCCTTTTATAGACGCTCCTGATGATGACTCTAACCGCAATCAATCTGGGTTGCCTCGAACATTAATTTTAACAGAAAAGCTTCAAGTACTTTTCAACCATACATTTAATAAAGCACAGAAACACTCTTGGAAACGTCCACTAATGTTTCATTGGCCAAAGGCGCTAGCTCAAGCCGTAGATCTAAGTATTGAATGTGAATCATGCAATATGAGCTACCTAGAAAAGTATGCTTTAACGGAAAATAAATGCCCTTATTGCTCAGCTAAAACTCCTCGTTATTTTTTGATACAGCGACATGCTATTAGCCAATTCACTGGCTCTGAACTATGGCGTGCAGCTATACCTCGTCAGGAAGACGAAATTTGTTTGCCTAAACGGTTATTTACACCTTTCTGTTTGGATGATTTTGATGATGAATTCGCTAGGATTTACAAAGAAAGTGATCACTGGGTATTATCACTATCTTTTAGTTATAGCCAACAAATAAATGTTGCGTTAAACGCTCCTGGAGAACGTTTTTCTAACTTTGTTTCAAAATTAGAGTTAACTGAAGAAGAACTTAAAAAAGGAATTTTATTACAGATTGACGGTGATTACCCGCAACTTGTAACGATCACGCTTAAGGATGTTAAATGAATATTACAGAAATACGCACAGAGATTGAGCATCAAGCGTGGATACGTCTATTAAATGATTCTAATGTATTAGAACGTGAGCAATTGTGTTCAGTATCTTATGAACATGGAAAGTTACAACTTATTTCAAATGGTCAGTGCATGATGTTCAAGTGCACTCAAACCAGAGAAGAGAATGATATAGCGATACAATTTGCTAAGGGATATAGCGCACTTGCTAGTGTGACAAATATAGCTGCTAACGGTACATACTTAGTGCGAATTGTTTATATTCATGGTGGCACTATTAACCTTTCTAATATTGATTTAGCTTTAGATGCTAATACCTTAGAGCAAGCTAAAAAATTAAAGGTAGGAAATGATTTTAAGGAAATTTCACAGGCCTTAAAGTCTAAATTTATGTTTAGATTTGATAGTAATAGTAAGGATTACTATGCATTCGCCTATCTGAGCCAAGTTGCTTACGATGAAATAAAACAAATCGAACATTTAGAGAAGAAAGCTTTAAATAGTGATGATGCTGTGGAACGTGTTCCGTTTAAAGAGCCTGCTCTAACAAATAACATGGTTCTTATTGGTGAAGGTATTCAACTTGCGGTTGGTGAATACAATATAGGTGAAGATACTTATTTAGGCTGTAAAAGGTTAGTTGAAAAAAGTAGGAAAGAAGTTAATAAAGCCATTCGATTAATTAAAATTAACTTAGGCTTTTCAGATATTGATAATCCTGTTGTTTTAGAGGCTTATGCTAAACAACAAATGGAAACTTTATCTAATCAAGAACAAGGGTATTTAAATACTTGGGATAAATACGGTGATGAAGAAGGTAACTTCTTACTTAAAAAAGCGAGATGGATTAATTATATATCGTATACAAATTTTGAACTATATAAAGATGGCAGTAGTATTGAGGTATTTGTAAATAAAGATTATCGCAAACAATTGAAATCAGGTGACTCCTTAGAGTTGATATCTACAGACCCTGAGTATTTAGTAGATATAGATATGACATGGGAACAATATAGCAAAACACAATTTGAGAATTATAAACAAAAAAATGGGCTAAATTCAGGAATAGAATGGGGTGAATTTAAATCTCAAAATAAAACGTCAAATGATAGTGAACAAACCGACAAGAGTAATAGCCGCAATATTAAACAGCAAAAAAATAATGAGAGTCTCATTATTGATATTAAAAAGGTTAACCAGCATAGCTTGGTGTTAGGTGTCGACTTTTTACCTGATAATGCAAAATTAATTTACTCAATAATGGGAGACCAGGTACAAGTTGAAAGACGCATGACCGCGAGGGAGCGCATTAGTCAGGGCACTAGCGCAATGCCATTGTTAGGGCTCATTATTGAAGAAGATGGCGTGGTTCCTCAGCGTAAAAAAGCAAACAAAATAAAACCACTTACTAACCATGTTGAGAGTAAAATATTTCCAGAACACCCACCTACTGCAATGCAAAAAATAGCCATTGAATGTGCTTTAAATACACCTGACATTTGCATTATTCAAGGACCTCCTGGGACAGGAAAGACAACAGTAATCGCAGCTATTATTGAGCGTTTAAATGAAATTTCTGATAAAAAAGAAGGAGTTCAAGGTGATATTTTAATATCTGGTTATCAGCACGATGCTGTTGATAACGTCTTATCAAGATTAAGTGTTAATAGTTTGCCGTCAGTCAAGTTTGGTCAAAAAAATGGTGAGGAGTTAAATGCATCTAGTAGCGATAGTAAAATTGATTTTTGGCGTCATAACGTTGCTCAAGATGTACGGAACGTTAATCCTGAATTAAGCTTGAGTACTAATTACGATTTATTGCATCGCTTTTATCAGAATTATTTATCCGCGCCTGGTACGCATAAAGCATTGAGATTATTAAAGCTAGGATTAGATGCGGTTACAGATTTTGGACCACAATCACTTTCAGTACGATGTAAAGCTTTATCAGATGAGCTCGTTGAACAATCACGTCCTAAAGATCAAAGCGAGTTAAGATGTGTTCGCGCACTTCGCATAACTCACAATGCTTTTTTAGATGATGGCCCCGCTCGAGCTTCAGTTCTTTTAAATAAGTTTTCTGATCAACTTTCAGAGTCAGACTCATCATTATTAAAAAAGGCTATTACTTGGGAAAAGGGTAATAATCTAGATTTTTTAGACGAATTGAAACAATTAAAAAAGAATTTATTGGCACGATTTAGAGAAGAAATTCGTCTTAATACGTCTAAAGTTCGCCAAGATGTTGTTGAACTCATTCAAGGCTGTTTAGCACAGCTTGAGTCAAGTACTAGTATCAAAGATCCTCAAAATAAAATCTTATCAAATTACCTATTTGAGTTAGAGAATAACCCCTTAGGAATTAAAAAAGCAATAAGCGAATACAATTTAGTTTATGGAGCAACAACAGGTCAGTCAGAGGGGAAATTATTAAGAAAGGTTAAAGTTGGCGGTAAAGGAGCCATTATTTTTGATTCCGTAATTATAGATGAAGCTGCACGAGCTGCACCAAGGGATCTTATGATTCCAATGGTACAAGCGGAAAATCGGATTATCTTAGTGGGTGATCATCGTCAATTACCACATATGGTAGAAGATAAAATTGTTGAAGCTCTGAAAGATGAAGATGGTGATAACAAAATATATGAGGAGCATATTAAACACAGTATGTTCCAATATTTATTTAATAGATTAAAAAAACTAGAAAAACAAGATGGAATAACACGGACTATTACACTTGATGCACAGTTTCGCAGTCATCGTTTACTTGGTGAATTTGCAAGTGATACTTTTTATCAACCTCATGGTGAAGCATACCGCTCTGATTTACCTGATAGCTTGTTTTCTCATCAATTAAAGGGGATTAAAAAGCAAGCTGCAGTCTGGGTCGATGTTCCTCACTACTCTGGAAAAGAAGAAAAGGACGCCAGCAAGAGTACTTATCGAACAGCTGAAGCGAAAAAAATAGCTGAAAAACTGAGTCAATGGATAAATAGTGAGGAAGGCAAGACGCTATCATTTGGAGTAATTAGTTTTTATAAAGCACAAGTTAGAGAAATATTTAAAGAATTAGTTAAAAATGGAATAACTGAAAAAAACGGCGATGAATATCAAATTTGTGAGCAATATAAAATGCTCAGGGATAAAACTGGTAAGCCTATTGAAGAACGGTTGCGTATAGGTACAGTTGATTCTTTTCAGGGTATGGAATTTGATATTGTACTGCTATCAGTCGTAAGAAGTTGCGATAAACAAACACTAAATAATGAGAGTATAAAACAGCACTCTATTTTTGGGCATTTAATGTCAATAAACCGTTTGTGCGTCAGTATGACAAGACAAAAGAGAGCTTTAATAACTTTTGGCGATAAAGCTTTTGTCTCGTCAGATAGAGCTAAGAATGCGATTCCTCAAGTGGAAAGTTATTTACAGCTTTGCGATAACAGCGGATTAGTTATTGGTGACAAAAATAAAAAAGTAGAGGTGGATTAGCGTGAGTAATTTTTCTGATTATATTGATGTTATTAGTTGTAATGAATCGATCATCAGACATGATCCGATAGCTGATTATGCACTTCTTTATCCATTATGGGCATATAACATCACGTTACCAATAGTGGAACATGACACGCTCAATCCATTAGAAACTGTAGTGTATGAACTAATCGCTAATAAAGAACATGATGTCGAAAAGATTGCAATGCTTATTGGATTAAAAGTTGAGTTAGTCGAGTTTATTATCAGTCGTCTACAGCAATTAGATTTTATTAATAGTCGATTACAAATGATAGAGGCCAATCAGCAAAAAGTCTTGGATAAAGATAATATTAAGTATATTGCCGCGACAGTTTACTATGACATAAAGAATAAGATGTATTTACCTAGGATAGTTAAAGACGGCTTTCCTATTTTTTACGCTCAAAAAGATAAAAACAAATATAAATTTAACATGGGTACTAGTGGTGAGTTAAAAGAAGTCGAGGCTGCGCCAGTTAGCTTTGATAAAAAAGTTGCACCAGAGTTAACGCCCACTGATGCTTTAAATATTATTCGTAATTACCGTAATGCATTAAAAAAAGAGCGTTTAACAAATAACGAGCTTAATGAATATTGTAACATTCCAGCAACAAGTATTGAGGTAGATAAATCCCCTCAGCTTGTATATTTACATCAGCGGGTTTTTATTCCTGATAATAGTGCTGATGTATTTGTTACAAATGGTTTTAATGGAAGTATTAATCCTGAGGCAAGTAGAGGGTTTGAAAGGCATAATAATTCGTTATATAAGAAACTTAAAGAGAAGGCTGAACGGAAAAAATTGAGAGCTAATCGTACAGAGAATTTTATAGATGAAAGCTCAATAATAAAATTAAATAAAATTTATCAATACATAATCAACAATACAATTACTTCATCAGCAGAGCGTAAGTTAGCTATTGATAATCAAGCAGATTTCTTTAAAGGTATATATAGTGAATTAGAAAATTTACTAGCAAGGTCTGCATCATTGATCCCTGTTAAGAATGTATTAACGCATATTCATTCAACTAATGCATCAGTTAATGGTCGAAATATTGCGAATAAAGTCAAAAAGATAGGGTTTAATACTAACAAGCTTGCTAACTACTTCTTTAATATTAAAAAAGGTACATTTAGTTACTTAGATTATAACGATCCCAACATGACTGCAATGATTGCGTTAAATGCTATATCTGCAGAACAAGCAGTGAGTCATCCTTTTATTGAGTTAGCGAAAGAGAATCCTGATTTCTTTGAAAGAGTCAATGAGCTCAAAAAATTGAGAGATGCGGCAAGTCACGGAGATATTGTTAGTGAAATTAAAGATAAATTAGAAATTAAAGAATGGTATCAGTGGATAGAGTCTGTATGCAAAGTATTTGGAAATGACATTTCTGAGGAGTTTGTTAAAAATGGTATTGATCACCGAACAAATTTAGAACTAACTCTGAGTCGTGAAATGGATAAACATTTTAATTGGCATCAAAAGGCTTCTCTTCCTCTTGATGTCGTTGAAGTGATTCGTAGTGCATTAAAAAAACAATTAGAAAATAATTTGAGCGATACCGTGACAGATTGTGCGTCCGCACTACAGAAGAGTTTTTACCATGCAATGAAATATTTTGAACCAGTGCGGGATATTTCTTTGCTACTTGCGGAAAGTCGTTCTGATGTGATTGCAAGAAAAATCATACCAACCCAGATTGAGCATAGACTTAATTCGAGTAAAGAACGCCTCGAACGGGCTTGCCAAGGAGTTGATAGTACTCTAGGTGCTAATGCGATGGCATTCATTTATCGTGTCCATGATAATGATTTAGAGGCTTTTCCTAAACGAGATAATTTATTGTCGGTGACATCGCGATTAGTCGAGCTTAGAGGGCATAACAGAAGATTAACAGAGGCTGATATATCATTAGTAGATTTAGAGAAATTAGTCACTACCGTATTTAAAATGATCAATGATTTAATGGAACGTTTTGGTGAGTAAACATAACCAATCAAAAGGTTAACCAAAAGTATTTTTAAGGAAGTAATCTCATGAATAAACTAGAAAAAAAACAAGTTAAAAATAATGAACAAGCGCAACAACAAAATAATATAGAAGAATTGTTGGCTAAACGTGAAAATGAACTTAATGCGCAGAAAAGTAAAATTGTGCGAAAGGAAAAAGATATTGATCAAGAGAGAGCGTTGCTTTTAGAGGAAAAAAAACAGCTATCGATTGAACTATCTAAAGCTAAAGAATTACAGAATGTCCTAGAAAAAGAAAAAATAGCACTTAGTCATGAACGTATTAATGTTGAAAAAGGATTGCCACATCAAGTTGCTAACTATAAGCAGCAACTCGATGAACAAGTTAAACACAAAGAAAAACAATTGGATTCATTGAAAAATGATCTCGAACAATCGCGTGATAAATTAATGAAAGAGCAGCAGGACTTAACAGTTAAAGCTGAGCGTTTATCGCAACAAGAGCAAGGATTTGAGCTAGCATGTCAACAAGAAAAACAAACATTGTTAGATGCATTTAATGCAGAAATCACAGCAAAGCGAGATACCGTTAATGCCGAGATTATAGCGAGTAAAAATGCAGCGCATAATGCCCTTGATAATGAGCTGAAAGAAAAAAGAGAACAGTTAGAGTTTCAACAGCAAGAGTTAGCTAAGCAAACTGAAACTGTCACCAAACAAAAAGCAGAGAATCAACTTAAAAGCGCAGATATAAATGCAAAAAGGGAGGCGCTTGATCAACATATCAATGAAGGTGTGATAGATAAAAAAGTAAGCTTAGAAAAAAGTTTAAAACAAAAAGAAGATGAAATAGAGCGACTTCGTAACAGTTTAGAAAGTGCAGAAACATCACTCGGTTTGTATAAAGATCTAGAGAAGCAACTTGGCTCCGAGCCTGCTAGAGTACTAGCTGAACTATCTGCAACTAAAGAAGAAATTAATCGCTTAAATGAAGAGCTATTAGAAAGACCAACGAAAGAGATAGAGGATTATTATGATAAGGCTAAAGCTGAATTAAGCGATGCTCAAGATCGTGCAGATCGGTTTGCTAATGAAAATCAACAATTACAAAACCAAGTAAAAGATATAGAACAACTTAGTTATCAATTACAACGTGCGGAAAGTGAACTTGATACATCGAAAAGTCTTTTTAGCTCTAAAGAAGCTGAGAATAACAAATTGAAAGCTGAAATAGATCGGTTAAAAGTAAGCTATGAAGATGAAAGTAATCGTGAAGAGCGTTTGCAACAGATTCAAAGCGGCGTGATTAGTCGACTAAAAGGCGAAAATGAATTACCCGTTTGGCCTGCTGACACTAAGGAGATATCTTGGCTTAATACTATTAAGAAGAAGGTATCAAATTATGGATTAGAGTTTGACTACCGAATTTTATATTCTTTTCATACGGCACTTAAAATTTCTGAATGGTCTCCATTAACTGTATTAGCGGGTGTGAGTGGTACTGGTAAATCTGAGCTTCCAAAACTGTATTCTCATTTCGGTGGTATTAACTTTATGAGTGTGCCAGTTCAACCGAACTGGGATAGCCAAGAATCTATGCTTGGTTACTTCAATGCAATTGATAACGTATTTGATGCACAACCTATTTTGAAGTTTCTGATCCAAAGTCAAACAGAAAAATCAGTTAATCCTAATGGCTTAAAAGACATGATGAATCTAGTGTTACTGGATGAAATGAATCTTGCCCATGTTGAAATGTATTTCGCTGACTTTTTGAGTAAATTAGAGGATAGACGCGCCGCTGATAAAGACAATTTACCCACTATAGACATTAAACTTGGTGCAAAACACGAACCGCATAAATTGGCATTGGGAAGAAATATGCTATTCGCTGGGACTATGAATCAAGATGAAACTACGAAGGCACTATCGGATAAAGTACTGGATCGTGGAGTAACTATTTATTTTCCAAGACCTACAACATTAATTGCTCGTAAAAAATTAGAAAAAAAAGAGGCCCCAAGTCACTTTTTGTCAACGAAGCAATGGCATCGTTGGGTTAAGTTAGAAAGTAGCTTACCTGGTGCAGAGCATAAAAAATACAAAGGCATTATTGAGAGTATTAATAATCATCTTGGGGAGGTTGGTAAAGCGTTAGGTCATCGTGTTTGGCAGTCGATAGAATATTTCATGGTTAATCATCCGTTGGTATTAGCATTTTCAGCTAATGGATTTGATGATGCTAATTATAAAAAAGCACTACATTTTGCTTTTGAAGATCAGTTAGTGCAAAAAGTTATGCCAAAATTACGAGGCATTGAAACCCGTGGGATTGGTAAGGAGCGCTGTTTATCACCTATTCGTGCTTTATTAGATGATAAAAAGTTTAATATTGTTGCCGATTTTGAGCGTGCTATGGTCATGGGACATGGTCAATTTATGTGGTGCAGTGCTGATTACTTAAATGATGATGAGAGCAAAAAAGAGTATCTAGAACTTGTTAAAGCAATACCTGATGATTTCAATAAACAACCACAAACTCATACACCTAAAATAGTAGCCAAAAAAATAACTCTAAGCCAAAATCAACTTAACCTCTTAAATACCTATTCAAGAAACAGTAAAATTACAATAGATGGCTTGTTACCAGCTCAAATCGCAGAATGTCTTCAAATAAGTGGATTTGATGCCAAAGATATTAAAGAATATTTAGTAGAGAACGCACCTAAGGTGCAAGCATGAATAATGAAATGATAAGCACGGTAGAATTGAGCACTTTTGACCAATTCTACCGTGCTTTGAATAACAAAGATGCCAAAGCCCTGCTTGTCGCTTATTTACAGGACACTTTTTTATCAAAAATTACTATTGAACCCGTCACTGGTGAACCCGATATAATGGCCTTAAGTCATCTTGCTACTTCAACTAAGTTGCAATCTCAAGACAAATTTACCCAACTATTATCTTATTGTGATGCTGCGTTAAAAACGGTGATCAACTATCCGCGCTATAAAGTTGTTCGAGAGCATGATTTTGTGCCTATTCATAAGGCGCAGCAGTTAGATAGCCGTTCTGTACAATGGTTATCACGTCAACCAGGGAATAATATTCGCCAAAAACTTTCTGTTAATCCCCATGTTTTAGCATTAACGCGGCGTAATAGTTTGGATACATTAGAAAATAGATTTGTTCACAATACGATTCAATACCTTGATTATTTGTTAGAGAGTAAGCGCGAAAATGTTGGTTTAAATGATGATCAAGATTGGTTAGCACAAGAGCTAGATTTATGGGGCAGTAAAGAAGAAGTCAAAGAGATTAAAGCATGGCAGGTAATGCCACCCAATAATGTATTACTTGAAGATAAAAACTATCAAAAAATTTGGCGAGTTGGTAATAAACTTAACCGACTTGATGATGAAATTTCACATATTTACAACAATATTGAGTTTAGTTTTTTACATCGGTTGTGGTTAGAGATTATTGCGCATCTACAATCAGTTAAAAAGGTTCACGTTCTAGAAAGCATGTTGTCATCCGATGTAACTGATTTGACCTATAAGCATGTTTATGGCTCAGTTGAAATACTTGGTAAAAACCTAGAGGCTAGAGGATCCTATAGATTAAATGAAAAAAAATATATTGATATAAGAGTTTCATGTAATGATCAAGAATCTAAAATAATCTTAGTCACTAATTTTGATGTGAAGAAATATTATACGATAAATATTTCGAGTGTTGGGGTTGTAGTATGTGATGAAAAAAATCGTCAAATACAATCTTACTCATTGTTCAATCAAGATATGCAGATAATGGCCGGCCAAATTGTTCAATCTTGGCTTGGAGAGTCTGGTTTACCAAGGGTGTTTAAAGCGTTAGAGTCTGATTTTTTTGCAACGATTAACTTGTCATCCAGTATTCCATATGTTCGCCTCTTAACTTCAGATACAGCTAAAGAAAAAGGCTCAGTAAAAAAACTACAAAGTGAAAGCCCTTTACCATTACGTTTTCTTGCCCATAAAGATAATCATACCGGAGAGGTGTTAGATCTCTCGTTATCAACCGCAATTGACTTAGACCAAGATGCAGAGTTATTAACCTACGGATCTGTTTATGATGAAGATAATGCAAGTGTAATCGTAGACCTAATTGCTAAAGGCTTGAAAACGCCCAGGGTTAATTATTTAGTTAGTGATTACATTAGTGATTTTGATTCTAAGGTAATTCGTAGTGAGTTCAACCGTGCTTTCTACAGAGCGACGCCTTTACCAAAAAGTATTGCAGCCGTTTTTGCCATGCAAGCTAAAACGATGTTACCTATAAAAAAAGGAGAGTTATATGTTGTACTAGAGCAGGGGTTAAATGGGCTCTATGCAACACCTGTTATTGGTCAAAACAGCAAACAAAAAATTTATTGGGAGAGGCATCCGTCTTTCAAATTAGATAATAAAGGAACAATTAAACTTATTAATCAAGCTCTCAAGGGGGAATACCCTCAGGATGTCATAGATGCTTTCTGTTCGTCATTTAGTTATGCTGAGTTGATAAAAAATAATAGAAAGCCTGCGATAAAATATAGAAACAACTGGTATACATTAAGTGAAAGTAATAGGGAAAAAGTTAAATCTCATTATGTTGATATTGCCAAAAGTACTTTATCTAACTCACTCAAAGAAAATGGTATTAATGGTTTTACATCACTGAATATCATTACATTAGACCCATCAATAAAAACAAATGGTTTTGATAGTAAAAATATCTATAAAAACCTAGATATTACTCATGGTTCACAAGCCCTTTTTGAATTAATGTCAGCAAAAAGAAATACAGTCTATTGGCGAGATCATCTCCCTAAATTATTAACTCGTTTGCCAATGGAAGGTAGAGAGGTTGAATTGGTATTTGTAGATGATAAAACAACAATAGAGCCTAAACGAGGCAAGCGTATTTCGCTTGAACTTAAGAGTAAGTTTACAATTCCTGCTGGAAAAACAAAAATTGCGTTACCAATTTTTCAAGGGCAAGGAAAAGATGTTAAGCGTTACAGCTTGACTCTGGAACATTCTGCCTTCCCACTAGCAGCCGATATAGAGTGTACTTTAGATTTAGGTTATACCTACGGTGATGAAGAGCCTTATCAATTAGTTTTTAGCCCAGTTGATAATGATGCTCCTTTTAACCAAGTAATTGCAAAATGGTCGAATTGGGAGATGACTCAAGAGCAAAAAAGAGTATGCCCTGAATACCCCAAAGTACAAACTATTACTGAGCTTATTAAATTTACTTCTCAAGGTAAAAAAGAGACTGATATATTAGAATGGTCTGAGCGCGTATTTAATGAAGTTCATGATTATTATGAATTCTTAGTAAATGGAAAAAGTTCAAAACGTATTTCACTACAGATAGATCCTTCAAACTATTTCGAAGATAAAAATGGTAATAAATGCCAAAAACTTAATTTGGGTATAGGTGAAGTATTTATACATCAAGCCCAATTTGAAGATGGGGTGTTTAATAAACAGCCTGATAAAATTTCAGGGAATTTAATTAAAAATGATAGGGGCGGCTATAAACTCAATGATATAACTGAAATTGGTGCAATACCTATGAGAGAGGTTAATCGTTTATCTGGAAAATGGCGATTCCCTATTTTAACTCTATTTGACCAAGAGCGAGAAATGCTTAGTCAAGACTTTCCGAGAAGCTTACGTGAAAGCGCTAACCTAGCATTGAATAGTGCAGTAGAGCTTCTAACCGTTAATACCCCAAGTAAAATGGAACAAGAGTTAAGGCAATTTATAAGTTACTTCCATCGTATAATGCCAGAATCTTTCGCTAAACAATTAATTGAGAATACTAAGAATAAAACTAAATTACGCCAATCAATGTTGAATATTTCCTATGCTTTGGGTGATTGTTCAACTGAATGGCAGAAAAGGTTATTGAGTAATATTCTGATGCCAATTGATGATATAGGTGGAACACGTGCAGTTAGTTTAGAAATATTGGGCACGGCTATCTGGCGAAGTAAGTCTTTGGTCTTCCAATTAACAAGTAAGCAAATTAATGTTTTGGTAAATAGGGTCTCTGATTTCATAACCAAGGATGAGTTAAACATTAAAAGCAATGATAAGCACTTCAAATGGAATTCTTTACTACGTCGATTAGAGCTAGTTTTTGCACTCATACGACTTCGCGCAAGTGATAAGCAAGATATAGCAAGGTCTATGGCAGTAGGTAGTGAAAATTCAGATAAATTATTAAATGCAATACAATTATTAAATGAAAATGTAGGCGGTACATTATTTAATGTTATGGAACGAGATAATAAAGTTAAGAGTCGGGTTCATTTAGGTAATATTAATAAGCCAGTAGCCTTTAATAAAACTCCTGATATTTTATATGCACTTAATATGTACTTATCGGGTGACGATGGTGCTAGTAGCATCACCATTAGTGAGATTTCTTCAGAATAGCAATGGGTAGTTTCAACGATAGTAATTAGCTTTCGCTTCAATGAATTTACGACGCGCATGGGCTAAACACGCAACGAAAGTATCAATTAAATCACCATCTATTGAACTTGTAAATATTACATTGTGAAGGAGAGAATCGCTGGGCCCAACTAAGTTTTGTACTTCTACCATCTTCTGGTGCAGGTCCTTAAACAATGCTGAAAACTTAACTAGTAGTACATAAAATTAAACTACCTAATTAGAAACGTTATTTAAGGTAAGCGTCTAGCAAAATGCACCTGCCAGTCACTCGTCAAAATGATTAAGCTATTTCCGAATTTCAATGAGGAGATAGCCATGAGAAAAACACGCAGCCATTGAACAATGGCGCAGTATTATTGAACAACAACAAGTCAGCGATTTAACTATCACTGACTATTGCCAGCAACATGCTTTATCAAAAACAAGCTTTTATGCCGCACGAAGTAAGCTTAATGAATCATCGGGCAGCTTTGTTCGCGCTAAAGTAGCTAAACACGTTGACGTCACCGAACAGCTACTGTCGATTACCCTCGAAGTCGGAAAAGTAAACGTCAGTTTGCTTCCCACAACGCCTGCATCTTATCTAGGCCAATTACTACGCGAGCTTGCCTGATGAAAATGTTTGTTGAACCAAAGTGTATTTACTTACACCGCGATGCTGTGGATTTTCGAAAATCCATTGATGGTCTGGTCGCAATCGTTGAGGGTGAGCTTGAACGTGATGCCTATACTGGCGCTTTATTTTTATTTTGCAACAAAGCGAAGGATAAACTCAAGCTGGTTTACTGGGATAAAACGGGGTTTGCTTTGTGGTATAAGCGATTAGAAAAGCAAAAGTTCAAATGGCCAAACAAAGCCAGTCTGCAAGAATTTGAGCTCAGTCCAGAGCAACTGAATTGGTTGTTGTCGGGATATGATGTGCTTGGTCATGAAGAGTTGCGGTATAAATCGATGATCTAATCGATCATATTGGCAGTAAATTATCGTTGCCACACCGTCTGTTTTATCTTTGCGTCAAGCAAGAAAACACCGTCAAATTCTGTTAAATTGCGAACATGAAAATTGATGCACACTCACTTCCTGACGACCCAGAACAACTCAAGCGCA